>JALVXQ010000092.1 GCA_027038255.1 Sulfurimonas sp.
CGGGCTACTTGGGCTTATGGATCATCTCAAAGGTGGCAAAGCAAAAGCCTTAAAGATATAGAAAATGAGTCCTGAACTTATCCACTACGCTATCTACTTATGCCACTCCTTATTTTACTAGGTGCTGCTTGGTGTGGTAACAGAATAAATCAATATATGTTGATATGTTAAATTTATTCTGTTATACTTTTATAAATCCAATGAAAGAGAGTATGCAGATGGAAACATTTTTAAAAACTGTTGCTGCTTTAAACGATGAGACAAGAGTGCTGCTAGTGCGCTTTTTAGACGAGAATGGCGAGTGTTGTGTTTGTGACCTGCAAAATTCACTCGATATGATTCAGTCACGTCTTTCACGCCACCTTAAGATTCTTAAAGATGCAGGTTTTTTAAGAGTTGAGAGAAAAGGGACGTGGGCATACTACTCCATTCGAACTCCACTTGACAGATTTCGCAGTGAAGCCATTGAAGAGATCAAGCATCTCGACATAACACTGCCAAAACTCAACAGATCATCACAAGATGAAGGATGCAAGATATGAAAAAAAATGTATTGATTTTATGTACTGGAAACAGTTGCCGTTCGATTATGGCTGAAGCTATGATAAATGCCAAATTAGGAGAGTGTGTGCATGCACAGAGCTCAGGTGTTAAAGCAAGCGGAAAAGTGAACCCTTACGCAAAAGCTCTGCTTGAGTCAAAAGGGGAGTGGAGAGATGAGTACCACTCTAAAGTTATCGAAACAGTGATCAACACGCCTTTTGACTTAGTAGTCACTGTATGTGACGCTGCGAAAGAGACATGCCCGATGTTTCCAGAAGCTGTCAAGACGATTCATGTCGGTTTTGAGGACCCAAGTGGCAAAGCTGAAGAAGAGTATGCTAAAACATACGACCTAATGGAAAAAGAACTGCTGCCTATCATTAAAAAAGAGCTCTGCTAGAGAATCTCTTCTATATCTTTTGCCAATTCATCCGCCTTGCTCTTTTGGCGACTGTTGGCATGCACGATTGTCGCCCAGACAGCTCCAATAAAACTCAACACTACAAAAATCCATGGATTTATCATATCATAAGCGTAATAATCAACCATAGAAGAGAGTGCTCCAAAGAGTATGAGGTAAACTATGAAAAGTGCTATTTTATGTTTTAATTTCATATAAGTGTATTCCTTTGCATATTTATGAAATTTTATCTATAATATTGTTAATTATTATTTACTAATCTATCATATAATTAATTATCTAGTTAGTTGAAATATCACATAAAGGAAAAAAATGGAAAATAATTTGGAGTCCTTTGGAAATCAAAGAAACTAAAATAGTGATATATGTCACAATTTGTTTACTCAAATCAGAGTAGAATATATAAAATAATTAATTACAAGGAGTTGTAAGATGTCAAAAAATATTAAATGGTTCAATGAAATTGGTATAGAAGATGTTGCTGAAGTGGGTGGTAAAAATGCCTCTTTGGGAGAAATGTATCAGAATTTGACAAGTGAAGGTGTGCGTGTTCCTAATGGTTTTGCTGTTACTTCGAGTGCTTACATCCATTTACTCGATGCAAATGGAGCATGGGAAAAGCTACATGCCCAGCTTGACAATCTTGATGTAACAAGTGTAGATGCACTACAAACTGCAGGTAAAAAATGTCGTGACATAGTTTACAACTGTGAAATTCCCGATGACCTTAAAAATGACATCTTAACTGCTTATGAAAAACTAAAAGAGGAGTATGGTGATAAACTTTCTGTAGCTGTTCGCTCGTCTGCAACGGCTGAAGATTCCCCTGAAGCCTCTTTTGCCGGACAAAATGATACCTACCTGCATATCTCAAATGCAGATGAACTGCTTGACGCTTACAAGCGTTGTCTTGCTTCAAACTTTACCGACCGCTCTATTCACTACAAATATGACAATGGATTTGACTACTTAAAAGTTTATCTCTCTGTTGTTGTGATGAAAATGGTTCGCAGTGATAAAGGGGCAAGTGGTGTTATGTTCTCACTCGATACAGAAACAGGGTTTAAAGATGTTGTCTTTATAAACGCAGCACTTGGTCTTGGTGAAAATGTAGTTCAAGGAACAGTTAATCCTGATGCTTTTTATGTGCATAAGCCAACATTTAACAAAGGTTTTCGCACTGTTCTCAAGCGTTCTTTAGGCTCAAAAGAGAAAAAGATGATATTTACAGATACAATTAATCTGGACAATATCGCTGTCGAGTATACAAAGAACATACCGACAACACAAGAGGAACAGACTCGTTTTTGTGTCACGGATGATGATGTCATGGTACTTGCTGATTATGCCATTAAAGTAGAAAATCACTACTCACAAAAAGCCGGTTTCCATAAACCAATGGATATGGAGTGGGCAAAAGATGGTGAAGATGGGCATCTTTATATGGTTCAAGCGCGTCCTGAAACGGTAGAGAGTCAAAAACATGGAAATATCTTAGAAGTCTACCATATGAAAGAAACAGGCAAAGTTCTCGTAACTGGTCAGGCAATTGGTACAAAAATCGGACAAGGAAAAGCGCACTACATCAAAGATGTTTCAGAGTTAGATACCTTTAAAGCCGGTGAAGTCTTAGTAGCAGATACTACAAATCCTGATTGGGAACCTATTATGAAAATAGCGGCTGCTATCATTACAAACAAAGGTGGGCGAACTTGTCATGCGGCAATTCTTTCACGCGAACTTGGCATCCCTGCTGTTGTGGGATGTGACAATGCTACAGAAGTTCTTGCAGATGCTGATAAAGTAACTGTAAGTTGTGCTGAGGGTGAAGATGGACATATTTATGAGGGACTTTTGGATTTTGAAATCCAAAAAACAGACCTCTCAAATCTTCCAAAAACAAAAACAGAGATTATGATGAATCTTGGAAATCCTGACCTTGCATTTTCCCTCAGCTCGCTTCCTGTTGATGGCATCGGGCTTGCACGTATGGAGTTCATCATTAATGAATACATACAAGCTCACCCTATGGCACTCAAACATCCTGAAAAAGTTGATGAGGCAACGCTGCGTGAGCTTAAAGAGCTTACTCGTGCTTATCGTTCTATGGAAGATTTTTTTATTAAAACTCTCTCTGAGGGAGTGGCTACCATCGCCTCTGCGGTCTATCCGAAAAAATGTGTCGTGCGTATGAGTGATTTTAAATCAAATGAATACGCAACACTTTTAGGTGGGGCTGCGTTTGAGCTCAAAGAGG
>JALVXQ010000093.1 GCA_027038255.1 Sulfurimonas sp.
AAGAATCTCAAAACGAATCTGCTGATGGGCGTAACTCAGCCAGCAGACACCTGCAGGAGTAATACCGTGTTTTTTGATGGCATTCTTATAAAAAACTTCACTTTCAATACGCGGCATACTACTCCTTTTTAATCCACTAACATTTTTTTAATGATGCTTTTAATAACTTTCACATCTTTACGACTTATAATAATATCTACTCTTTTAATCACTCGTTTTACAGAAATCGTTCGTATCTGATCTAGCACCACAAAACTCTTTGTATCAATCTGTACTCTAGTAGGATAATCTTTATGAGTTGATGTCATTGGAGCGACTATGAGGTTATCATAGTTCATTTCATTTGGAGAGATAATCAGGCAAGGTCTTGTTTTTTGTATCTCAGTACCAACCGTTGGATTAAGGTTTACTAAGATAACCTCATATTGTTTATAAGTCATCCCAATCCTTACTATCTAAACTATCATCTATCAGGAGTTTATTGGAGCTATGTTTAAACTTCTCACTCCAACCTTCTCTAGGGGATTCTATAGTCTCTAAAATAATTTTCTTCCCTTCTACATGGAGATCAAAACCACTTAAGGAATTAAACATTTTTAATACACTTGCCGGAAGTCGAACACCTTTGCTTGTTCCTATATCTATGAGTGAAATTTGCATTTTTAGTATCCTTTGAGTTTTATATTTATAACTATATTATAATTATGTTTTTTTGTCAAACAGCTGAACATACATTAAAACTTTTTTTAAGTATAATGTTGTTGATGGCTGATAAATCTATTAGATGGAGAAAAATATTATGAAAATAGCAGTAGTAGGTCTTGGGGGTGTTGGCGGATATTTGGCGGCTTGTTTTGCTAAAGCTGGTTTGGATGTGACGGGGTTTGCTCGCGGGGTACATTTGAAGGCAATACAAAAAAATGGTATAACAGTTCAAGAAGATACCAAGCAGTGGAACACTCCCTTGGCAGCAAAAGAGCTGCGTGAGGCAGAAGGAGCGTTTGATATTATCCTTTTTTGCGTGAAGAGTTATGATCTGGCTGACTCTTACCGTCAAATTGCAGATTGCGTGAATGAGCAAACGATTCTTATCTCCTTTTCCAATGGTGTGAACAATGGTGATGTGTTACGTGATCTCTCTCACGCAAGGGTACTTGACGGAGCTGTATATATTCTCTCTCACATTGAAAAACCGGATGTGATTCGTAAAAAAGGGAAGCTTTTTGCTGCTGTTTTTGGTGGGGAACAAGAGGCTATCAAAGTCTTGGCAGAGCTTTTTGAAAAAAGTGATTTACGCTATAAAATAGTGGATGACATCAAAACGGCTCTCTGGAAAAAGTACATTTTCATCTCTGCTTTTGCGACACTTACTTCCTACTATGACAAACCAATAGCAGCTGTTTATAAAGAACATAAAGAGGAAGCAAAAGCACTCTTGCGTGAGATAGCTGCAGTAGCAAAAGAGCAGGGTGTAAACATCGATGATGAAGTGCAAAAAGCACTTGATACTGCTGCGAAACTACCGCAAGATGCCTCAACCTCCATGCATCTTGATTTTCAAAATGCTAAACAGGTGGAGTTGGAGAGTCTGAGTGGATTTATCGCTCACGCAGGCAAAGAACAAGCACCACTAATGAACAAGATGTATGTAGCTTTACAAGAGCGAATTGAGAAGAAACTTTAGTTTTTTTACTAAGTTTTTCTCTTTTAACTCCTGCAGTGTTTTTATGTAATAATTTCCTCAAAAGGAAAGAGTATGAAAAAAGAGCGAATAGTTTTAGGTGGTGGTTGTTTTTGGTGCATCGAAGCGGTTTACAGAAATGTAAAAGGGGTGCTCTCTGCTGTAAGTGCCTACACAGGGGGTAAACGTCCAAACCCAACTTATGAGAATGTCTGTTCCGGGGCTACAGGACATGCGGAAGTTGTGGACATTAGCTATGATTCAGATATGATTGCACTCTCAGATATTTTAGATATATTTTTTGTTATTCATGACCCGACAACAGTGAACCAGCAAGGGGCAGACAAGGGGACACAATACCGTTCTGTTATCTACTATGAAAATGAGGAGCAGAAAAAAATCATACAAGAGAGCATTGCGAAGCATCAGAGTGAGTTTAGTGACAAAATAGTCACTGAAGTAAGTCCTTTGAGTGAAGTCTATCCTGCAGAGTCTTATCATCAAAACTATTACAATCTCAACTCATCACAAGGCTATTGTCAGGTCGTAATTGCTCCAAAACTACAAAAGTTTATGATGCATTTTCCTGAAAAACTAGGCTAGAGGTCCTTTAAGATGCAGGGAATCTCCTCATTCCCACGTATCTCTTCAAAACTTTCAAACTCTTCATTCATGGTCTGTGCAAAGTTTTCAATTGTTTCGTTGAGCTTTTCTTGTGCAGCGGTGACTAGCTTTTGTTGTTCCTCTTCTACCTTTTGAAAACTCTTCATCGTTTTGAGGTAGAACTCCTTGTCATCACTCAGCAGTAAAATTTCATCTTTATTGACCCATTTTCTGACAACTTTACCATCAATTTTAAACTCAAAGATAACATTGTCGCTATCTTTCTTTGTTATGAATTTGGGTACTTTAAAACCGATAAACTGTGTAGGATGCGTATCGAGTTTTTTCTTTATTACATAATACATACTATAATTATACGATAATATGTTAAACTTTTTAACAAAAGATTTTTCACATTCTTAAAACAAGGGAGCACTTGATGGAACACATATATGAATTAGCCATTGTCGGAGCAGGTCCGGCGGGGATTGCAGCAGCTGTTGAGAGTTATCAACAAGGTCTACGTGATATTATTTTGCTGGAAAAAGATGAAAATCATAACTCTACGATACGCAAGTATTATAAAGAGAACAAACGTGTTGATGTGGAGTGGAAAGGGCAAAAAGTTGAACTTGACGGAAATATTTACTTTATAGACGGCACAAAAGAGACGACATTGGACTTTTTTGATGAGATTCTTGCAAAACATGCAGTTGAGTTGCAAACGCATGTTGAAGTGACGGGTATCGAGAAAAAAGAGGACTTTTTTGAGATTTATATGGCAGGTAAAAGTATCAAAGCGAAACATGTTGTCGTGACGATTGGACGTATGGGCAAGCCTAACAAACCAAGCTACAAAATTCCGCCGGCAATTCGTAAAAAAGTGAATTACACTACAGACGAATGTGGCA
>JALVXQ010000094.1 GCA_027038255.1 Sulfurimonas sp.
TTCACGTCTCTATGATTACAGCTTCGTATGGTTTCTTGGGACTTGGCGCACTGCTTGGCTTTATTACGCTCTTGCTTTACATTTTTGGTAATGGTGAGAACAGAGATCAGATTGCACTCTCTATTAAGGAGCTCAACGCCATCAATGAGATGAGTCTTCTCATCGGTCTTGTAATGCTTACAGTTGGTAACTTCTTAGGTGGTGTCTGGGCAAATGAGTCATGGGGACGCTACTGGGGTTGGGATCCAAAAGAGACTTGGGCACTTGTAACGATCTTGGTATATGCCGTTGTTGTGCATTTACGATTTATTAAGTCAATCTACAACCAGTTTAATTATGCGGTTATCTCTCTTATGGCATTTACATCTGTGTTAATGACCTATTTTGGAGTTAATTACTATTTGGCGGGTATGCACTCGTATGCAAAAGGGGATCCGGTTCCGATTCCTGACTTTGTCCCTGTCAGTTATGCTATTGTTTTTGTCATAATTATTTTAGCATTTAGAAATAGAAAGATAGCATAAGGAAAGGGTGTGGTGTTTCAAGGTTTTTCTAAAAAAACACTCCCTTTCTTAGCAGCCATTGCTCAAAATAACAATAAAGAGTGGTTCACTGCACATAAAAAAGAGTATGAAGAGCTCATTTTAGAGCCCTCTCGTGCTTTTGTCGTAGAGATGGGTGAACATCTTCAAGCCCTTGAACCAACTATTCACGCAGAACCAAAGATAAATAAATCCCTCTATCGAATATACAGAGACTCCAGACGTCCAAATGCCCTCGCCATGCCAATAAAAGAACGCATTGGCGTTATATTTTGGCAGGGTAATGGCAAACGGATGCAGAGCTCGTCGTTTTACTTACATTTCTCCCCTGAAGAGCTCTATGTCGCTGTAGGTGTGCGCTGGTTTGAAAAACCGATGCTTGATGCTTTTCGAGAGTACATTAAAGATGATGCAAGAAGAGAAAAACTTGCAAACATCCTAGCGGACATCAAAGCAAAAGACTCAGGCTACACGCATCTTGAAAAAGGCTACAAGCGTTATCCAAAAGGTTTTTGCGCAGATATGAAGCATGCAGACCTGAGTCTTTACAAAGGAATGGCAACCTATAAGTTGCTTGATGCGCATTTAATCGAAAATGGCGAGAAACTCATCGACACACTCTATAAAATTTATGAAGATATGCTACCATTGCAGCAATTAATGTATGACGTAAGTCTGCGAGTGAAAGAAGAATAGATGGCAAAAGAAGCGGTAGTACTACTCAACATGGGTGGACCCAACAACCTTGACGAGGTAGAACTCTTTTTACGCAATATGTTTGCCGATAAAAATATATTGACGATGAAGAGTGGACTGCTGCGAAAATTTGTCGGCGGTATGATAGTTTTTACCCGTACAGAGAGCTCTCAGGAGATTTACAGACAACTCGGAGGAAAATCCCCAATTGTGGGACATACAAAAGAGCTTGTCTCTAAACTGCAAGAGCGTTTAGGGGAAAATGTCATCGTCGATTTTGCGATGCGTTATACGCCTCCTTTTGCCTGTGAAGTCGTAGAACGGCTCAATGATGCAGATGTGGACAAAATATATCTCATCCCGCTCTATCCGCAATACTCCACAACGACAACAAAGTCATCACTTGAAGATTTTGAAGAATGCTATCATGATAAAGGTGCTGATGCACTGCTTGTTGAGAGAAAACATTTTTTTGAAAATGAAAAATATAATCGTGCAATTATTGAGAGAATCAAAGAGAGTGTCGGTGAAGATGATTACAGAGATTTTGACATTATTTTCTCTGCGCACGGACTGCCAAAAAAGATAGTTGATGCAGGTGATGTCTATGAAAAACATGTGAATCGTCATGTTGCAATTTTAAAAGAGATGATGCAGCAAGAGGGAATGGAGTTTCACGCAGCACACTTGGCATACCAGTCTAAAGTAGGGCGCATGGAGTGGCTGACACCTTCACTTGAAGATAAACTTGCAAGTGTGCGCAACCGCGGGGTTGTCATTCTCCCTATCGCCTTTACTATTGATAACTCCGAGACCGATTTTGAGCTTGATGTAGAGTACAGAGAGATAGCACAGGAGATGGGCTTTAAAGAGTACAGAGTGGCAAAATGCCCCAATGACAGTGAGTTGTTTGTCGATGCGCTTCAAGAGATGTATGAAAAGATGCAATGATGCAAAAAATCGTAATCTTCGATATGGACGGGACGCTGATTGATTCTAAAAGAGATATAACAATCTCTGTCAACCATGTGCGTCACGTCAATCATAATCTCCCTCCTCTGAGTGAAGATTTCATCGTTCATGCTATAAATATGCATCAGAGAAATCTGCCCAAACTCTTTTATGAAACAGAAGTGTATGAAGAGAGTGACAGAGCACTTTTTGAAAAACATTATAAGGCACAGTGTACAGAGCATCCGTATCTCTACGATGGTGTCAAAGAGTTACTTTTTACCTTAAAAGACAATGGTGTTAAAATGTCCGTTGCGACCAATGCACCGACACTCTTCGCACAAACGATGCTAGAGCATCTACAGGTTGCGAAGCTTTTTGACCTAATTGTAGGCGCAGACAAAGTAAAGGCTTCCAAACCTAATCCGGATATGCTGCATTACATTCTTGATTTTTATGCGTTTGAGAGAGAAAAAGACAAAGCGTGGATGATTGGAGACAACTCCAAAGATATTGAGAGTGCACAAAATGCCAAGATAGATGCACTCTTTGCCGCATGGGGATTTTCAGCCAGTGGTACACATGATGTTGTTGTAAAACATCCAAAAGAGATAATAAGCATCGTTTTATAAAAAATTATGATAGAATATATCTATGTTTGATACTGATTTACTCATAGCTTTTGCTTTTATGGCTCTTCTGTTCTTGAGACATGTAGCAATTTTAAAAAAACCAAATAAGATTAATTATGCTCCCTTGATGATAGGCATAGGTACTATTGCAACTTTGGTGCATTTTATTATCCATCCTGATCCTTCTGATATTGTACTGCTCATTCGAGAATCTTTAATACCTCTGCTGGTTGCTATGATTTTATATATTGTCATGAATATTCTCAATCAGACAAAAGAGTCCTACAGCGCAAGAATACATGACGATTTTACTCAAGTGTTGGCGCATGAGATAGCAGAGCTTAAAAATTTCATCTTAGACCTTGA
>JALVXQ010000095.1 GCA_027038255.1 Sulfurimonas sp.
TCAGTATGGATTTGATGCGATGTTAGACTCTGAGACAGGCTCGTTCAAATATGGCTATGCACAACACCTAAGAGATGCCATCCCTAATGCTACATTCATAGGTTTTACTGAAACACCGATAGAGAGTGAAGACAAAGATACTCGTGCTGTATTTGGAGACTATATCTCTGTGTATGACATAGAAGATGCTGTGGCGGATGGTGCAACAGTACCTATCTACTATGAGAGCCGACTTGCTAAGCTTGATTTGGATGCTGATGTGCTTAAAGAGATAGATGAAGATGTAGGTGAGCTTGTAGAAGATGAAGAGCTTTCAGACAAAGAGAAGTTCAAAAGTAAGTGGAGTGCATTAGAAAAGCTTGTTGGTTCAGAGCCTAGAATCAAACAGGTTGCCAAAGATTTAGTAACACATTTTGAAGAGAGAACAGCTGTCATAGAGGGAAAAGGGATGATTGTTGCCATGAGTCGACAGATCGCTGTTGATCTCTATGATGCAATAGTAGCCATTAGACCAGAGTGGCATAGCGAAGACCCCACAAAGGGTGCGATTAAAATCATCATGACAGGTTCAGCGAGTGATGATGCAAAACTTCAAAAGCATATCTACTCAAAGCAAGTGAAAAAAGATTTAGAAAGAAGAATCAAAGACCCCAAGGATGAGCTTAAACTTGTCATAGTGAGAGATATGTGGCTTACAGGGTTTGATGCTCCAAGTATGCATACGATGTACATAGACAAGCCGATGAAATCGCATAATCTCATGCAAGCTATTGCTAGGGTAAACCGTGTATTTAAAGATAAAAAAGGTGGACTTGTTGTTGATTATATCGGTATTGCCAATGAACTTAAAGCTGCACTAAAAACATACACCAGTGCTGGTGGGAGAGGAAGAGGTACTATTGATGTAAAAGAGGCTCTAGCGGAGATGCTCAAGCGACTAGAGATCGTACAAAACCTCTATCACGGCTTTGATTACTCAGAGTATAAGACAAAAGCCCATATGTTACTTGCTCCTGCTGCAAACCATATACTTGGACTTGAAGATGGAAAGAAGCGATACTTAGATGAAGTGCTGGCTCTTACCAAAGCATATAGTCTGTGTGGGACACTCGATGAAGCCAAAGAACATAAAGAGGAGATAGCATTTTTTCAAGCGGTGAAGTCCATCATACAAAAGGCTGGAGCAGTAAATGGAGAGAGAAAAGACCCAAACAAAGCCATCAAGCAGATAATAGATAATGCAGTTATTGCTGATGGCGTAGAGGATATATTTTCTATGGTTGGTCTTGAAAAACCAAATATCGGAATACTTTCTGATGAATTTTTGGAAGATGTAGCGCATATGCCATACAAAAATTTGGCAGTAGAATTACTTGAGAAACTGCTCAAAGATGACATAAAAGCGAAAACTAAAAATAATGTAGTCCAAGAGAAAAAGTTTAGCGATAGACTGCAAGCTACACTCTCAAAGTATCATAACAGAGCTATAGAAACTGCAAAAGTAATTGAAGAGCTTATACAGATGGCAAAAGACTTTGCGGCAGCTGCGAAACATGGTGAAGAGTTAGGGCTTAACTTTGATGAGCTGGCATTTTACGATGCACTAGCTGAAAATGAAGCGGCACTTAGAGAGATGGGAGATGAGACACTTAAAAAGATCGCTCAGGAACTCACACAAAAATTACGAAATAGCATATCCGTTGATTGGCAAAAACGAGAATCCGTACGAGCAAAGATGAGAAATATGATCCGTATTATCCTAAAACGCTACAAGTACCCACCAGATAAAGCTGCTGAGGCTTTAGATATGGTGATGAAGCAGGCAGAAGTGCTTAGTGATGAGTGGAGTAAGTGATATCTTCTTGGTAAAATCAATTGATATATTAAAGCTATGATTATTAGAGTGTAAGAATGAGTTAGGTTAATTTACAAACTTTGCCAAACTTACCTTACATAATGCACTAATACTAATTCCAAGTTCTTTAGCAGCAGATTCTATTTTGGCTTTTTCATCTTTCGTCACATTTATAAAAATCTGCTCGCTTGCTTTTTCACTGACATCCTTTTTAGGTCTGCCACCCTTGTTTTTTTTAGCTTTACTCATATCAGCTGATTTTATAAAACTTGTCTCTTTCTCGGTAATATCTAAATCATCCAATTCTTTAATCTTTGCCATGTTAATCCTTATTAAATACTAGTATTAAACTAATTCTTTAGTAGTTTATAAATCTCTTTTGTAACCTCTTTTATCTCTTCTTGCGCTTGACCTTTCTTGTTATACTCTTTGACTGTGAGTCCATCACCATAGCTATTTTTATAGTCTGCTCTTGAGTATAATGTAGTATTTAAAAGATTAAAGTAGTTAGACTTTTCTTTAATGTACTCTTTTAAATCTTTGAGCTTTGATTTGGATCTGCTGTCAACATTATTGAGAAGAACATTTGTTTTTATTTTTACGTCCAATACTTCACTTGCATCTTTGAGTATCTTTCTAAATTTTTGTAGTCCAAATATCTCTATTTGAGAGATTCCAACAGGGGTGATGATTATATCTTCTTTAATGAGTGCTGTTCTATTAATGTCACTATCATATCCACCACTGTCAATTATGAGAAGATTATCTTTATCAGCTTTATAATGAATCAAAAATTCACCTAATTTTATATCGTTTTGAGTGACACATTTGATTGTTGGAAGTTTTTCACTTATTCTAAGCTGATTAAAAAGAATAGCGGAGTGTTGAGAATCAAGATCAAGTATAGATATGTCTTTATATCTCTTTTGAATCTGATATGCAAAATTAATGGCGATGGTACTTTTTCCAACTCCACCCTTTTGATGAGAGAATAAAACTATCATAAAACTCCTTTAATTAAAGTATTATAATAGTTTTATACTTGTAATAAACTTATTTATTTGGATATTTCTTCTTTAAAGAATTCACAAATATCTACTTCAAATAAAACAGATAATTTATAAAGGTGTACAAGATTAAAATGTTTATTATGCGCATAGTTTTCAGCATTAGCATAAAATCCACTGGCTTTTTGTCCAATAGACAAAGCCACCTCTAGCTGACTCATCTGCTTTTCTTCTCTTATACGCTTTACATTATTCGAAAGAGGTTTCATAAAAGTTTGGATGTCGTCATGATCTACAAG
>JALVXQ010000096.1 GCA_027038255.1 Sulfurimonas sp.
ATTATGTACTAATATAGGGCGCTAGGAGCACAACTTTAGAGTAAATTTATAATAACTTAGATACTCTTTTAAAACATTAGAGTAATATGTAGTTTTAAACTACATTTTAAAATTAGGAGAATAAATGGGAACTTTTAAAACTGAAAACCCAGGAAACCAACCAGTTTGGGTAAATACAAGTAACTGTAAAGCTTGCGATATATGTGTTTCTGTATGCCCGTCTGGTGTACTCGGTATGAAATATGAAAAAACTTCGACACTTGGTGCAATGATTTCAGTAGATCATCCAGAAGCGTGTATTGGATGTAATGAGTGTGAGCTTACATGTCCAGATTTTGCAATTTATGTAGCTGATAGAAAAGAGTTAAAAGCGGCAGGACTTAGTTTTGCTAAATTGACAGATGAATCAAAAGCAAGACAAGCAGCAATTGTTGCAAATAATTATATGTCTTTAGAAGAAGAAGGAGCTAAGTAATGGCAAGAGAAGTAATTTCAACTGGTAATGAACTTGCTGCAAAAGCGGCAGTAGAAGCTGGTGCAAGATTTTTTGGTGGATATCCAATTACTCCATCTTCAGAAATTATGCACGTATCTTCAGATATGTTACCAAAAGTTGGTGGAACTGCAATACAAATGGAAGATGAAATTGCTGGTATTTCAGCTGCACTAGGTGCTTCAATGGCTGGTGTTAAATCGTTTACTGCGACTTCAGGTCCTGGTATATCATTAAAAGCTGAACAAATTGGTCTTGCATTTATTGCTGAAATTCCATTAGTTATCTTTAATGTAATGCGTGGTGGTCCATCAACGGGTCTTCCTACTCGTGTTTCTCAAGCAGATATTGGACAAGCGCAGTATCCGACTCATGGTGACTATGCATCTATTACTCTATGTGCTGGTTCATTAACAGAATGTTATACACAAAGTGTTCGTGCATTTAACTTAGCTGAGCAATATATGACCCCTGTGTTTATGCTTTTAGATGAAACTATTGGTCATATGCATGGTAAAGCGATGCTTCCAGATACAGAAGAGATAGATAAAAGTATTGTTGAGCGTGAAAAATTTCATGGAAATCCGGCTGATTATAAACCTTATGATGTGCCTATGAATAAGCCAGCAGTATTAAACCCAATGTTTGAAGGGTATAAATATCATATTACTGGATTACATCATGGTGATGAAGGTTTTCCTACTGAAGATGCAGAACAATGTGAATTTAATATTGAGCGTTTAGTTGGAAAAATTAATACTGTTCACTTAGAAAATGGTGGTCTTGATGACTTGCCAGATTATGAAGAAGTTGATTTAGATGATGCTGATGTTTGTATCATTGCCTATGGTTCAATTGCACTTGGTGCTTATGAAGCTGTTAAAAAACTTCGTTCAGAAGGTATCAAAGCTGGTCTATTTAGACCAATTATGTTATGGCCATCTCCAATCAAAAGATTAGAAGAGCTTGGAAAACAATTTGAAAATAGAATTATGGTTACTGAACTTAATATGGGTCAGTATTCAAAAGAGATTGAACGTGTTATCAAACGTAATGATTTCACTACTTTATTAAAAGCGAATGGTCGTCCAATCGCACCTGCTGAAATGGTAGCAAAAGTTAAGGAGATGATGTAATGGCATTTAATTATGACAAATATTTACGTGTAAATAAGATGCCAACACTATGGTGTTGGGGTTGTGGAGATGGTGTAATATTAAAAGCTACTATCCGTGCAATTGAAAAAATGGGTTGGGACATGAACAATGTTTGTGTTGTGTCTGGTATTGGTTGTTCAGGACGTTTTAGTTCATACATAGATTGTAATACTGTACATACAACTCATGGTCGTACTGTTGCGTATGCTACTGGTGTTAAGCTTGCTAAACCACATGCTCATGTAATCGTTGTTGCTGGTGATGGTGATGGTCTTGCTATTGGTGGTAATCATACAATTCACGGTTGTCGTCGTAATATTGACTTAAATTTTATTTTAATTAATAACTTTATTTATGGTCTTACAAATTCACAAACTTCTCCAACTACTCCTCGTGGTTTTTGGACTGTTTCTCAAAAGAATGGTAATATTGACCCAACTTTTAATGCTTCAAACCTTGCAATCGGTGCAGGAGCTTCTTTTGTTGCTCGCGAAGCTATGACTGATCCTAAAAAATTAGAAAAAATTCTTGTAAAAGCATTTTCTCATAAAGGTTTTAGTTTTATTGAAGTACTTTCTAACTGTCATATTAACCTTGGACGTAAAAATAAAATGGCTAATGCAATGGAAAATCTCGATTGGATTGATAGCATTACTCTACCTCTTAAAAAATGGGAAGCTCTTGAGGATCCTATAGAAAAAGAGAATCTTTTACCAACAGGTGTGCTAAGAGAAGTTGAACAAGAAGAATACTGTGAAATGTATGCAGAAATTCAGAAAGCTGCACAAGGTGAACGTGCAAAAATCACTCAAGCTGATTTTGAGAAAAAAATATAAGGAGCTATAGATGAGACATACTTTAAGATTTACTGGTGTCGGTGGGCAGGGTGTATTACTTGCTGGTGAGATTATGGCTGCTTGTAAAATCAAAAATGGTGGATATGGGCTAAAGACTGCAACATATACTTCTCAAGTTCGTGGTGGTGCAACAGTTGTTGATATTACTCTTGATGATGAGGAGATTCGTTACCCATATGCAAATGAGGGTGAAATAGATTTTATGCTTTCTGTTGCAGATGTATCGTATCATCAATTTAAAAGTGGTGTTAGACCAGGTAATAAAATTGTAGTTGATCCAAATCTTGTTCATCCTACTGATGAAGATAGAAAAACTTGGGAAATAATTGAGATTCCAATTATTACTATTGCAAAAGAAGAGGTTGGTAATGTAATTACTCAATCTGTTGTTGCTTTAGCAATTACAAATACAATGACAGGTGTGCTTCCTGAAGAGTCTTTGATTGAGACTATGCTTTCTAAAGTTCCACCAAAAGTTCATGAAGCAAATAAAAAAGCTTATGCACTTGGTAAAGCTTATGCTTTAGATGCAATGGGTACTAAATAGTACCTGTTTTTTTTTAAAGAAAAGTTTTACTTAGCAGTTCCCTTTGCGGAGCTGCTTTTTTTATTTGAATATTTTAATATTATAAAG
>JALVXQ010000097.1 GCA_027038255.1 Sulfurimonas sp.
TATGTGCATAGTGGTCAAAAACAGTGATGAAGACAGCCTCTGGATTCTCTTGTATCTTTTGTTTAAAGTGTGTGATAATTTCATCAATATTTGAGACTTTTGCCTCAGATTTTGAAATTTCCATAGCGTACATTGGATGTGTATCTAAAAGTATTGATCTTTTCATTGTTAGTCCTTATATTTTTGTTAATTATAGCTTATAAAAGAGTATGAAAAATAAATATCCAAATTGATATAATTTTGGAACAGGAGAAAAAAATGTATGACATTATTTACATAGGTGGCGGGTTGAATTATGCAGGGGCGATTGTCGCTGCAAAAAACGGAAAAAAAGTGGCACTTATTGAGAGTGATATGAGCCAGCTTGGAGGAGTATGCCTTCATAAGGGGTGTATACCTTCTAAAATGTTCTTGCACTACTCAAATCTTGTTTATGAATCACAAAACGAGATAGTTGAAGGCTCACTGCGTTTAGATATGAAGAGACTCTTTGAAAAAAAAGATGCTCTGCTTAAAAGTGTCACAAAAGTGGTGCAGAAGCAGTGTTCTCATGTTGAGTTGATTGAAGGAAAAGGCAAACTCATTGCACCGCATAAGGTGGAAGTCAATGGGAAAGTGATAGAGAGTGAGTATATCGTCATCGGGACGGGTTCTTCGCCTTTTATTCCTGATGGCATTGCACACAATGCAAAAGATATTATCATCAGTGATGATGTCTTAAACTTGCAGGAACTGCCGAAAAAAATAGCCATTTATGGAACGGGTGCTATTGGGCTTGAAATGGCAAGTTTTTTTGCAACGGCGGGCGTGGAAGTGACCCTTATAAACAGACATGACAAGGTACTAAAAAAAGCGTATCCTAGTATTGAGAGTACTGTGCAGGCGCAGCTTGAAAAACTTGGTGTAAATATTTTAAGTAACCATCCTGTTAGCAAAGCGACTTCAACAAAAAAAGGTGTGCATATCACTTATGAAGATGGTAGCAGTAACTACACAGAGATGCTGCTTGTTGCAACAGGAAGACGACCAAATGTAGATGTGATAGGCTGTGATGCAGTTGAAGTAAAGCATGGCATCGTTACCGATGCTTACTTTGAGACAACACTTGAAAAACACTATGCCATCGGGGATTGCAATGGCAAACTCCAACTTGCTCACGCAGCTCGCGGGGAGGCTCTCAATGTCACAGAGCGCATTTTAGGTAAAAACCCTCGTGCGCTGAATTTAGAGCATGTTGTGAAGTTCATCCATACACTGCCGATGAGTTACGCTATTGTTGGAAAAACAAAAATACAATTAGAGCATGAGGGCATCAAATATAAAGAGAGTTTAGTCACACTTAACCAGTTTACATACTCTGTTTATAACCATGCAAGTAAAGGTTTAATGGTGAGTTTTGTGGATGAGGAGGGCTTTATATTGGGTGCTGAAATTTTAGCACCACACGCAGAGGAACTCATCGCCACGGTTGCCATGAGTTTAGCAGGAGAGATGGACGTAATGCAGGCAAAGAAAACCATTTTGGCACATCCAACTTTTTCTGAAGCCTTAGAGAGAACTTTTTATAAATTATGATAGTCCATAAATGGGGAGAAATTGGCTATAACGAGGCAAGAGAGAAGATGCAAGAAGTGCATCAATTCGCACAAAAAGATGGGCAAAATCATCTTATTCTCTGCTCTCACCCTCCCCTATTTACTGTTGGTAGTGCAGAGAAAAAGTGTTTTAATGTAGAAGTTATTCAAACAGATAGAGGCGGTTCCATTACCTGCCACTCTCCTGGGCAAAATATCTACTATTTCTGTTTTCAAGCCAATAAGCCTGCACAATTTTATAAAAAAGTGCTCACTGCGTTTAAGGCTTTTTTTATGAAATATCTGCCTGAAGTAAAGTACAACAAAGACCAAGCCGGCTTTTACATTCAAAACAGAAAAATCGCTTCGCTTGGGTTTCGCTATTCGCAAGAGGTGTCTTTACATGGAGTCTCTCTCAATGTAGATGTTGATTTGGATTTTCACTCGC
This sequence comes from Sulfurimonas sp., assembly GCA_027038255.1. Lineage (GTDB taxonomy): Bacteria > Campylobacterota > Campylobacteria > Campylobacterales > Sulfurimonadaceae > Sulfurimonas. The sequence continues at coordinate 2,023 of JALVXQ010000097.1, forward strand.
AGGTTAATCCTTGTAATTTAAAAGGTATTGTGCCGACTTCCATTGCAAATGAAGGTATTTATCTCACGCAGGAAGCAGTTAATAAGGAAATAGTACATTTTTTGGAGGAGAGTTTTGATGATGCAGCCGTTTAAACCTAAGGTAAAGGCACCGGCTCCAGAATTACTGCACAATATGCAGACAGTACTACAAAATAACCATCTTACCACAGTATGTGAAGCAGCCGCCTGCCCAAACAGGGCGGAGTGTTACAGCCGTGGCAGTGCAACTTTTATGATTTTAGGAGATGTCTGCACGCGGGCATGCTCTTTTTGTAATGTTAAAACTGGGCATGGCGTGAGCATAGATGCACGTGAGCCTGAGCGTTTGGCATCTGCAGTCCATGCGCTTCAACTCAAATATGTCGTCATTACTTCGGTTGACAGAGATGATCTCAAAGATTATGGAGCCGGGCATTTTACAGCTTGCGTGAGGGCTGTTAAAGAGAAAAATCCTGATGTAAAAATAGAGATTTTAACCCCTGATTTCCGATATAACAAAGATGCATTAGATGCAATCATTGCATCGGATGTGCATAAGCTTGCTCATAATCAAGAGACAGTGAAGCGACTCAGTAAAAGTGTGCGTCCGCAGAGTGATTACAACCGTTCATTAAAAGTTTTGGAGTATTATGCTAAAAATGCTCATGTAAATGTGAAGTCCTCTTTAATGGTAGGACTGGGAGAGCGTGAAGATGAGCTGCGTGAGAGTATGCGTGAGCTTTTGGATGTAGGGGTAAGTGAGCTTACAATCGGGCAGTATCTTCGTCCTACACAAAAGCATCATCAGGTTGAAAAATATTATTCAGAAGAGTTTTTTGCTACAATGAAAGCAGAAGCATATGCAATGGGATTTCATGCAGTTGCTTCGGGCATTTTGGTGAGAAGTTCATATTTTGCAGAGGAGTTAGATAATGAAGCAGGCTAGATTGGTGCTAATGCGTCACGGTGAGAGTATTTATAATCAAAAAAATCTTTTTACAGGGTGGACGGATGTTGAACTCAGTAAGCAGGGTGTTATTGAGGCAAAAGAGGCAGGTGCACTGCTCAAAAAAAACGGTATCTATCCTGATATCTGTTTTAGCTCATGGCTCAAGCGTGCCATTCATACGGCACAAATTGCGCTGCGTGAGCTTGAGTGGGAGCAGATTGATGCCATTCGTTCTTATAAGCTCAATGAAAGGCATTATGGAGCATGGCAGGGACAAGATAAAGAGAAGGTAAAGAAAGAGGAGGGTGAAGAGCAGTTTTTGGCTGTACGCCGTGGTTATGATGTGCCTCCTCCACCACTCTCTGTGGATGATAAACGTGTTGTCTGGAAGGATGCAAAATATGCAGATATTGAGCATGCACTTTTACCTCTGAGTGAATCACTTCAAGATACGAAAAAACGGGTTATGGAGTATTATGAAGCGGTTTTAAGTAAAGAGTTGCAAAATGGTAAAACAGTTTTGGTCTCTGCACACGGAAATTCTCTGCGCGCACTTGTTATGCATCTGGAAAAGATGAGTAAAGAAGATGTTGTAAAACTGGAGATACCGACAGGAGAGATAATTGTTTACAGTTTTGATGAATCTTTGCATGTCAGTAAAAAAGAGATACTTTTAGGCTAAAACAGATTTATCTAATGATATAATATAGAAAAAATAGAGTACGTTTAATATAGAGGAGAATAGATGCAAGATTTTATGGATGCAGTAATATTTGGTTTTAAAGAGATTTTAAGAGCAAAAACAATGAAATTTGCGATGACAGGCGGTTTTATAATAAGTGTGATATGGATAGTTATAGGTGCTGTATTTTGGGATAACATCGTATCTTTAAGCAGCTCCATTTTAAGTTTTGTCCCTTTTTCTCTTTTACGTTCTAACGGCGCATGGATGCTTTCAACTTTTTTATGGCTGCAGGTAGTGCTTATTACTTTTGCTTTGGTTTTTGCTTTTTTGGGAAATCTCATTATGCAAAAAGTACAGCGAGAAAAATATGCCTCTTTTTCACTGCTTATTGGGCTTTTGAGTGCTGCTTTTTGGGCGATTGTCTGGTTCTATGAAGGGGATTATATTTATGCGCAATTTTTGAAATTGCTCACATGGCTTCCTTTTGAAACAATAGAAAAAGGGCTTGCATATCTCATTGGATTTTACATTGTCTATACAGGGATTATTGTCACCATTATCTTCGTTACAAGTGCTTACTCCTCCTCTTTTTTACAACGCGTAAAAGAGAAGCATTTCCCATATGATACTATGCATGATGAGTATGAGTATAAAACAATTAAACAGACTGTGAAAGATACAGCTATATTCACGGCCGCTTCCATTATCTCTTTTCCTCTGCTCTTTATCCCTGTTGCGAACTTTATCATCCTTGTTGGACTTTGGGTTTGGCTTATGAAAGACACCCTTGCATGCGATACGGCAGCTTTTGTTTTTGGAGAGGTGGACAAAGAGAAGCTCAAAGAGTATAAAGGTGCTATCTGGGGGTTGACTTTTATTGGTTCACTCTTTAATTTTATTCCTATTTTTAATGTTTTTGGCTCTTATTTTACGGAACTTTCAATGTTTTACTATCTCAAAGAAAAAAGAGATTCATGAGCTACTATGTAGCGCTTCTTTTAGTTTTTGGAGGCTTGGGATTTACTATTTTTTCTCTTGTGATGTTTTTTAAAATAAAAGAGGAAAAACGGCTTGAAAAAATTCTTGCTCTGCCTTTTAATGAAGCCTATAGAAAATATCTTCAGACAACACCGCACTATAATCAGCTCACGCAGGAAGATAAAGCAAAAATAGAACGCTCCATCACTCTTTTTTCAAACACAAAAGAGTTCATAGGTGTAGGAATAGATGTGACAGCGGAGATGAAAGTTGTCATCGCTTTTTATGCCTGTCTGCTACTGTTACATAAAACAACAACAAACTGTTATGATAACTTAAAAACCATCATCATATACCCAAATACCGTCGCTTTAGATAATCTGCAGGCATCCAATGGCATTTATACAAAAGAGAAGTTTCTCATAGACGGACAATCTGCAAACGATACGGTCATAATAGTCTGGCATGATGCCAAAAAAGAGGCCTATCATCTGCGGCATGATAATGTCATCGTGCATGAATTTGCCCACGAAATTGACTTTATGGATGGTGAAATAGATGGTGTTCCTCCCATAGAAAATTCAAAATATGATGAGTGGAGCCGTGTTTTGTTTGGGGACTATAAAAAATTGAGTGATGTGGTACTGAAAAATAGAGAGTGGGGTAAATACAAACTGCTTGGCTCGTACGCGGCAACGAATGAAGCTGAATTTTTTGCAGTAGTGACAGAGCGCTTTTTTGAATCACCGCAGAGCTTGAAAAAACATTTCCCAGAACTCTATAAAGAGTTGAAAGATTTTTACAATATAGATACCGAAAACCTTGTTCTTTAGCAAAGAGTGAGTATAATAAGAACATAAATTTTAAATAAGAGTGATAATGAGAGAATTTTTTAAAAGAGTTGAAGATGGTAATGAAATAATAGTTGAGACGAATCTCAATGCATACGGATATAGCAATAAATATGCTTGGCTTTTAAGTGTCTTTATAAAGTTTGATGCAGCAGATGAGTCACAAGAGGGTTTTGAAGAGTTCTTAGAGACAAAAGAGTCTTTGATTATAGCATTAGAGCATAATGAACAGGTAAAATATGTCGGAGGACGCAGTGTTGATGGCTGGAGTGAACTTTACTTCTATGCAGAAGATTCAAAAGGCCTTGACAGTGAAGTTGCCAAAATTCTCAAACCTGCCAATTATGTATATGAAAGCTCTGTTGTAAGAGATTCAAAATGGGATTTTCATTATAAAAATCTCAATCCAAGTGCACTCGAACTCGCACACATACAGAGTGAAAAAATCATCTACCTTTTAGAAGAAGAGGGTGACACACTTGAGACTCCCCGCATTGTTGAGCACTACATCTCTTTTGATACACCGACACAAAAAGAGCGCTTTGTAAATGGGCTCACGCAAGAGAGTTTTACTTTTAAAGATGAAATTAGCTCAGAAGAGTTTGAAAATGGCATAGCGTTGAGTAAAGAGCATGCTGTTACAAGAGAAGCAGTCACAAAAGTGGTAGAAGAGCTTTTTGAGATGATGAAAGATGGTCATGGTTATTATGAAGGCTGGAGTACAACGCTTGTTGAAGAGGACTAATGTTTAAAATTGTCGGTACAGTTAATTACCTTGTTGTAGTTTTTTTAAACGCTTTTACTGATTTAGGGCATAAAATAATCATACAAAATACCGTCTTTAAAGTTTATGATGGTCCGACACAGATAGTTCTCACTGCCATTATCAATGCTTTGATACTTTTTCCTTTTATTCTGGTTTTTTCCCCTTCAGGTTTTTTAGCAGATAAATTTCCCAAAAACAAGATTATGGAATATTCGGCACTTTTTGCAGTGATGATTACCTTGGGCATTACGTACGCATACTATCATGGCCATTTCTTACTCGCTTTTTCACTGACTTTTGTCTTAGCCTTGCAGAGTGCCATCTACGGCCCGGCGAAATATGGCTATATTAAAGAGCTTTTTGGTGATAAGTATATTAGCGGTGGTAATGGAGCAGTTCAAGCGGTTACGACAGTCGCAATACTTGGCGGTATCATCTTTTACACTGTCCTTTTTGAAGGTATGTACAACAACACATTACTTACCAAAGGTGCAATACTGCAAGCCATTGCACCTATAGGCTGGCTCTTGGTTGTCAGCTCCATAATAGAGTGGTTTTTAGCTTCCAAACTTCCAAACAGAATGTTGGGTGCAAGTGTTAAAAAATTTCGTATTAAAAAATATCTCAGTGGATTTTATCTTGTCAAAAATCTTAAAACGGTCACACGCAAAAGAGAGATATTCGAAGCCATCATTGCGCTTGGTCTTTTTTGGTCTATTTCGCAAGTTGTCTTGGCTATTTTTGGCGAGTATGCAAAGGCAGAACTGGGTGTGACAAATACCATTTATGTTCAAGGTGTCATGGCTTTGGCAGGTGTGGGTATTGTCATCGGTTCCATAATGGCTGCAAAGTTCTCCAGATATTACATTAATCTTGGACTCAGCGGCATAGGCGCTGTCGGCATTACTGTTTTTGTCTTTATTATCCCATTTTTGCACTCTATGGCAGTCATTGCTCTTGTCTTTACCCTGTTTGGTGTTCTCTCTGGTTTTATCCTTGTGCCACTGAACTCTCGAATTCAACATCTTGCCTCAAAAATTCACCTTGGGACTATCATCGCTGCAAATAATTTTATACAAAATATTTTTATGTTCTCTTTTTTGGTGCTTACCACCGTTTTTGCTTTTTTTGGAATGAATGCCGAGATACTTTTTTATCTTATGGGACTTGTTGGCGCATATTTGGCTTATCTACTGTTTAAACGCTATTATGTAGATGTTTTTTGGGCTGTAATGGGACTTTTTGGGGCACTCAGACACAAATATATCTATTATGGGCTGCAAAATATTCCGGATGACAAAGGTGTTCTTTTGCTTGGAAACCATGCAAGTTGGCTTGATTGGATTATTTTACAGTTGCCGCTGCAGCGACGTATTAATTATATGATGGATAAAGAGATTTACCACTGGCCCTTTTTTCACGCTTTCTTTAAAAAAGGAGAGGCAATTCCACTCTCAGCACGTGCTTTTAAAGATGCTTTCAAAGAGGCACATGCAAGACTTAAAAATGGCAGTATTGTCGGTATATTTCCAGAAGGTGAGATTACAAAAACAGGTGAATTTGGCGAATTTAAAAAAGGGTATGAACTCATTGGTAAGGATTATGATGGCGTAATTGTACCATTTTATATAGATAGTGGTATTTTTGGCAGCTCTTTTTCAAAATATAAACCGAAAAATGCTAAACTAAACTTATTTAAACGCCGAGTAATAAAAATCTATTTTGACAAACCACTTGCAAACGACACTTCAAGTGAAGAGCTCTATAAAACTATTGTGAAGATGAAGGAAAAGTATGAAGCTAAATAAACCAAAACATAATCTCTTTAGAAACGGGATGTATGCTGTTGAGGGTTTTATTGATATTGTTAAAAATGAGACCTCTTTTAAATGGCAGATGCTTATGTTTGCTGTTTTGGGTACAGTTGCATGGTTCTTACCAATTAGTTTTGGGTATGCAAGCATACTTTTTTTATCACTTTTTATTCCTATCTTGGCAGAGGTTACAAACTCTGCGATAGAGCGTGTTGTGGATTTGGTGACAAGCGATTATCATATTTTGGCCAAACAGGCTAAAGATGCAGGAGCAACACTTGTACTGTTGAGCCTGATTGTTATGGTGCTTATCTGGTCTGCCGTTTTATTGGTGGCATTGCATATAGTTTAAAAAAAGGGGTGCTTTTGAGATTTTTTCTTCTTTCTTGTCTGCTCGGAGCTATCCTTTTTGCACAAGAGCGACCAAAGATAGCCCTAGTACTCAGTGGCGGCGGTGCACGAGGGGGTGCGCATGTCGGTGTTTTAAAAGTACTGGAACAAAATCGCATACCGATTGATATGATTATTGGGACAAGTATGGGTTCTTTTATGGGAGGGCTCTATGCCGCAGGGGAGACTCCAGATGAGTTAGAAAAGATACTTGTGACGACAGATTGGCACTCTTATATCAAAGCTGATTTTGATCGTGAAAAAATTCCGATGCAGAGAAAGAGATTGGAGTATACATATCAGGGAAAACTCGGTTTTGGTATCAATGCCGAGAATGAACTTGTTTTACCCACTGGTGTCCTTAAACGTGAGCCGCTTTTGTTAAAGTTTGATGAACTGACTTCAAATGTAGCAGACATTCAAGATTTTGATCATTTAAGTATCCCTTTTCGTGCGGTTGCGACTGATATTAAAAATGGAGAGAGAGTTGTTTTAAAGTCTGGTTCACTTGCAAAGGCCATATATGCTTCTAGTGCTATTCCCGGAGGATTGCAGCCAATTAATATTGATGGTATAGATTTAATTGATGGCGGGATTAGCGATAATATTCCCATTGATGTGGCACGTGAGATGGGTGCAGATATCATCATCGCTGTTGATGTGAGTGAAAATTTCTCCAAGACGCTTGATGTAAACTCTTACTTAGTTGTTATGGGGCAGCTTGTCGACATCTTAATGCGTAAAAATGCAAATGAATCTCTCAAACTTTTAAGTGATAAAGATATTTTGATTATTCCGAAGCTCAAAGAGTACTCCGGACTTGATGTCGCAAAATATTCAAATATCATTGAAGCGGGTTACGAAGCAGCGCTCAAAAGTGAAAAAAAGCTTCAGACACTCTCCTTGGGTAAAGAGGAGTATGCAAAATACAGACAGAAGTATCGCAGGAAGCATCATTCAAAAAAACTGATTATTGATGCTGTTGTAATTGATAATCAGACATACCTCTCTGATGAAATCATAAAAAGACATATTCGACAAAAAGTTGGCATGCCTTTTAATGACAAGGTGCTGCGTGAGGATATATTAAACCTCTATCATCTCACTGTTTTTGATGGTATTTCTTATGACATAGTAAAGAAAAATGGTAAAAATATTTTACACATTACAACGACGCCGAGCTGGAACAATCATGGTGATGTACTCTTCTCAATCTCTTTAGATGATGATTTTAACGGGCACTCTGCCTACAATCTTAAAGCCGGGTATATGATGTATGGCATCAATAGCTTAGGTGCTGAGTGGCGAACTGATGTAGAGATAGGCAAAAGACAGCACTATGCTACAGAATTGTATCAACCCTTGGATTATATGCAGATGTTTTATCTACGGCCGTTTCTCTCCTATGAAAGGCTGACGTATATAGTGCCAACAGACTCTTTGGGCAATCAAGAGTTAAAAAGCAGAGGATATGGTGGAGGAGTAGGTCTGGGTGCTAATCTGACAAATACTTTTCGAGCGGAATTGAGTCTGGAAGCGTATCAGGATAAATCGGATGTTGCTATTTTTAATTATTCTGAAAAATTTAATGCACGTCAAGTGAAAATGCACCTTCTTTATGATAGTTTAGATAATTATAACTTTCCAAACAGTGGCGTTTTAGGGGAATTAAAATTAAAAAAAGATGCAAAAGCATGGGGGAGTGATTATGATTATGAGCAGTTTTACAGTGCTATTCAGAAGCCTCTGACATATAAAGACAATACCTTCATTTTTAATGCAAAATTAGGAATGACAAACATTAAAAGTCAGATAGTTGGTCAAGTAACTGTTTATGATAAATTTGAACTCGGCGGGATGTTTAATCTCTCTGGGTACCCACTCTATACTTTTGCCGGCAATAATGTTGCCTTTGCAAGTATGATGTATAGATACCGCATTAAAAATGGTGGTTTTTTTGGTTCTTTGGGTGTTCCTCTTTATGCAGGAGCTACCTTAGAGAGTGGCTCAGTCTGGGCTGATGGAGAGCATCTGCAAAGCTCAGACTTGAAGTCTTCGGGTTCTGTGTTTCTTGCTGCTGATACTCCTTTAGGAGCCTTCTATTTTACCTATGGCAGGGCAAATTCGAAACATGAGAGTTTTTATTTATATTTAGGAGAGAAATTTTGAAAAAAACAACTTTGATTATTGGGGCAGGTGGTGTTGGTCGAGTCGTAGTACATAAATGTGCGATGAATGCAGATGTTTTTGGAAATATTGTACTTGCGAGCAGAACAAAGTCTAAATGTGATTCCATAGCGCGCGAGATAAAAGATGTAGAGATAAAAACAGCAGCTATTGATGCAGACAATACGCAAGAGCTTGTAAATCTTATTCAAGAGATTCAGGCAGATATTGTCATCAATGTTGCTCTTCCATATCAGGATTTGACGATTATGGATGCCTGTATTGAGACAGGGGTGGATTATCTTGACACGGCAAACTATGAGCATCCTGATGAGGCAAAATTTGAGTATAAAGAGCAATGGAAAAAAGATGAAGCGTTCAAAAAAGCTGGTATCATGGGGCTTCTTGGCAGTGGATTTGATCCGGGTGTTACCAATGTGTTTTGTGCATATGCTCAAAAACACTACTTTGACACCATTGAAACCATAGATATTTTGGACTGCAATGCAGGAGATCATGGCTATGCCTTTGCAACAAACTTTAACCCTGAAATCAACCTGCGTGAGGTAAGTGCAAACGGACGCTACTGGGAAAATGGAAAGTGGATAGAGACAGAACCGATGGAGATTAAAATGGTTTGGGATTATCCTGAAGTAGGTCCCAAAGATTCTTATCTGCTCTATCATGAAGAGATGGAATCTTTGGTGAAACATATCAAAGGGCTTAAGCGTATCCGCTTTTTTATGACCTTCGGTGAGAGTTACCTCACGCATATGAAATGCTTACAAAATGTCGGTATGCTCGGCATTGAACCGATTGAACACCAAGGTCAAAAGATTGTGCCTATGGAGTTTTTAAAGACACTTTTACCAGACCCTGCCTCACTTGGTCCCAGAACAAAAGGCAAAACAAATATAGGTATTGTGGCTGAGGGTATAAAGGATGGGAAAAAGAGAAAAGTTTACATCTATCAGGTGAGTGACCATGAGAAGTGCTTTGCAGAGGTGAACTCTCAAGCAGTTTCTTATACAACAGGTGTCCCGGCAATGATTGGTGCAAAGTTGATGCTTGAAAAAGTTTGGTATAAAAAAGGTGTTTGGAATATGGAAGAGTTTGACCCAGATCCGTTTATGCAAGAGTTAAACAGACAAGGACTTCCTTGGCAAATCAAAGAGTTGGAACTGTAATGACGTATGAAGATTTAGTAAAAAATATTGATGATATGCCGCCGCTTTCAAAAGTGGCAATGGTGATTCAGGGACTCTATGCGAATGGCGCGAGAAATGTTGATGTAAGAAAGTTGATACGCATGGTGGAAGCAGATGTAATGCTTACGGCAAACATCTTAAAAACCATTAATTCGCCTTATTATGGATTTAGAAGTCGTATCTCATCTATCTCACAGGCTGTAACACTTTTAGGGACACAGCAGATCTATTCTCTCGTCATACATTATGCGATTTCAAAGCATTTAGTAGCTGACACGACCATATATGGCTTTAACAATGCGCAGTTTAATGAAATGTGCATCCTGCAAAGCTCTTTGATGATGCAGTGGTACGCGAAAATTGATCTGCATGATACTCACATCCTGACCTCACTGGCTCTCATTATGGAATCTGGAAAAATTATCATCTCCAAAGAGCTAATGGGGAGTGATTATAGAGAAGAGTACCGAAAAGGCTTTTTAGCTTGTGAAGATATTCCAAAATTTGAGCAGGAGTTTTTATATACAACTTCATACCACTTAAGTGCGCTGCTTTTTGAACACTGGAATCTGACACCTGTCTACTCTATAGTGCTGAAAAATCTCGACAGAGAAGAGGCTGACTATGACGAAGATGTCGATGCTATTATGGCGCAGTATATTAAAGCTATTGATGTTATTCGTACTGCAATCAACCTCAAAGAGGTTTTAACAGATGCATCCATAAAAAAAGCTTCTGCAAAAGTTACAGAGATGGGGCTTGGCAGCGAAGATTTTGACGTTGTAGCAAACAGGATACGAAAGAAGTATGAAGAAGCATCCTAAAGAGTTAACGACTCCCTACTATCTTTGTGAAGAAGAGCTATTGGAAAAGAACTTAGAAGTTCTGGACTATGTTCAAAAAGAGAGTGGGGCAAAAGTGATTTTAGC
>JALVXQ010000098.1 GCA_027038255.1 Sulfurimonas sp.
TTGTAAATCTCGTCATATACGTGCATGATCGCTCCGCCGGGGTAACCGAAAACGGTCTTGACACCCTCGGCGATGATCGCCTCACACACCATCTGTGCACCACTCATCTGCATGGTCGACACTCCAATTTATTGAATTTAGAGCATAAAATGCCCCGCTATAATAGATGGATTATAGCAAAAGATTATTAGATTTCGGGAGTTCCTGAACAATTAAGAGTAAATTACTCCTTATTGACGCACCCTTTTTGATCCTATTCTCCCAAATCTCGAAATAGAATTCTTTGAATTTGCGTTATGCTCGTATTTACGGGGTTTGCAGAAAATTTAAGTCGCACCCGTAGGTTCGGCGATGATTGATTCTATTCGTTTCCTAATACTACAGGGATTTGAAAGCCTTTATCCATTTTATTGTTGAGACATCTTTTCAGTTGTTCAAGATTGAATTTTTGGCTCAAACACTGATATAGAACATGACTGAAAACACCTGTCTGTGCTTTGGTAATGGAAGATGCAACATAAATAATATGTTCATAGGGATAATCTTCTGACTCTGTAAGTATATTGGGAGTACGGCCTTTTTGTGCCTCTTCATCTATGCTTCGAATGGAAGATTCACTGTAACATGCATCAAAAACGATAAGAGCGAACTTTATCTTTTCATCCATTTTCATAAGAATTGGACGCAGATCACGTTTGCCAATAATAACTGTTTTGGCTATTTGCTCCGGATCAAAGTCATAAGGGAGTATGGCGCCGGAATCCCTCAGTATATCGGTCAGACCTGCCTGCTGAAACCGTATGCCGTAAAGATCATCATACAAACTGCTTCCATGTCCTGAAAAAAACATATAAAAGCTGTCTCCGGGTTCTATTTTTTCTTCGATCTTCTCAAGGTGGTCGAGGATGTTCCCGGCTGTCGCTTCGGAATCTTTTAACGAAACAATGTTGTCAACACCCCACTTTTGCAAGATCTTTCGGTATATTTTATTGTCCTCATCTACCCCTTTAAGCTGGGGAAGCCTGGCATATTGTTCAATCGTAACAATGAGAGCATACTCTTTGGAAAAAAGCAATGTAGACAGAAGCAGCCAAAATACAAGCATGCGTAACATTCTATGGCTCTTTGTGGCGTGTCGCATAGACAGCAATATCATAGCGAAGGATCGATTTGTAGGCATCGATACCGGCACTGTTCTTTTTCTGCTCATCCTGACTCAGCCGAAGCAGCCTGTAGTTGATTACGATCTTCTGACGAATACGTTCATCATCGTTTTGGTTGTGCCGTATGGCAATATAGGCTCGCTTGTACTCTCTTCTTGCCTGTGTCAGATCTCCCTTCTCTTCCATGGCACGGGCTTCCTGATAGGCTTCCACATCAGACATATCCGTTATCTCCAAAATCTCTTTCAAATAAGCATCGGCATCTATTTTCTGACTGTTCATATCCGAATCTGTCGGTGCCTTGTAACGTGTATTGTTAAAAATCGTAGAGAGATCAACTGTACCCAGTTGCGTTTTTTCATGTTCAGGAAATGAGATAAATATAAAAAGCAGAAGTGAGGCAGCAATTGCTGCAACAAGGTTGGCTATTTTTATTGTTGTATGCCCTATGTGTTTTCGAATAGTTCGTTTCTTTTTCGGTATAATCAAGAGATCCCGGCACGCTTCACACCGTACAAGGTGGGATAGCACCTCCTCCCTCTCTCTTCCTTTCAGAGTGCCATTGGAAAAGGCGGCCAGTTTATCGACAGTTGGGTGTTCAACAGGCTCTTCTTCCTCTACCAATAAGCGTTCAAGATATCGCAAATCTTCTTTCATAGTTTTCTCTTTATCTTTTTTTTACTGTTCTCTATTTTCTTGTCAATCTGTTTTGCGCTCAAACCAAAGATCATGCCGATCTCTTTTGCACTCAAAGGTTCTTTGTAAAGCAGCTTCAGATAGATCTCCTTTTTTTCACTATCGCTGTAATCGCTATACGATTTACGGTATGCACTCTCCCTCTGTTTGGCGATCTTCCTTTCAATCGATGCTTTGATAGCTGGTACATCCATATGCGCAAAATATTCGGAATCATCCTCAAGGGCATACTTGCTCACCATCTGGATAAAAAAACGCTCTTCATTGCTCAGTACGCTTATAAGGTCGGCATCTTTATAGTCAAGCCTGTTCACCACTGTCAGAAATGCCCTGTTGTCCAGTTCAAATCCATACTTCAGTCTGTAGATCAGTGCCTGTTCTTCACTCAGTAGATCGATCCACTCGCCACTGTCAAAATCCGCCTCATCCGTCTGTGCACTTTGATATATTTCAATCTCATCACTGACCACCTCAGTATAGGCTCTGCTGCGGGTAAAGTCTATCAGTCTGTCTCTGATAGGCTTTGAAATGTAGGCGCGGAACTTCTCCTGATGAATCAGCTCATTGTAGATACAGGGGCGCAAACGCTTTTCCGCCTCTGCCGTATATACTGATATCTGTGCCAACAGCTCCTCCAAGACTATGGAAGAACCATAGGTTCTGTAACCCGAAACGATACGCCTGAGTCTCCCCAGTCTCTCCATCTCGTCACAGGTTTCAAAAGCATTTTCAAACAGTGCTTCGGCTTCGTCGCACGGTGTCGCTTTTTGTGTATATATCTTTTTTATCTTCGCCGTGTAGTGCCGTACAATATCGCTTTGTGCCTCATGCGGTTCACCAAGCAGACACTGCCGTACCTGCCCAAACACTTCAGATTCCCGCATCACGTCAAAGTCCTTGATATGTTTGAGTATACGATCCAAAATGTAGTCATGACATCTGTCTGCCTGAGCGCCGCAGCGGCGGCACTCCGAAAGTGTCTTCTCCTCCGCATAGCGGTAGTAGAGTATCCAAAAACGGTTTTTATGGGTTTTGCAAAAGTGCTGAAGCTCTTTTTTTATACCAATGGCATAGTGTACAGAGTCATGAAGTGTAGAGGGCGGTACGTTGGCGAACTTTTCCAGACACTGTGCTTCACTCTTCTCGAAAGTATTGGCACAGAGTGTCCGGCACAGTGTTTTAACCATTTCCCGTACACTACTGAGCATAACACCTCCCTTTTTCAGGAAGCTATTATAGTTAAGATCATGTTAAAATATAATTTTCAAAGTACTTAGTACCGATTGCTTAGCCTGTTGATTGTCTTGATTTCTCCTGTGGCGCCATTATATTCGAATACATTCCAAACAAGACCTTTTCCTCGCGACGGGACATGAAACTCCCGAATAAGCCCACCGCTGCCGTATACCTGAACACGTGCATTGGATCCCTTTATATCCGGGCTTCCGCTGTAATTGTTTACACTGTAGCGGTATATACCGTCCTGTGACTTGTAAATGGTAATGGTTTCCGGCCCGTAACTTACGGTATCATCAATATCCAGATCGGCAAAAGGTATCCGGTACCGCGATCCTTTCTCCCTCCAGTAGATGTGATATCCTTTTGGTGTACGCAGGTGTGCATCCAGATCTTTGGGATACGCTCCCCAGCTGAGGACAATACGCACCTCTCCTTTGTTGATCTGGGGAGTCATAGTGCTGTTTTGGGTCACAAGCCGGTGTCCTCCCACGGCAATCACGTTAAAATAGGTACGAAGATAGCCATCTTTTACCGCCTCTATCGTATAGTAGCCCAAAGGTAGTTTCAAGTAGTAATTGCCTTTTGCATCCGTTTTAAGGATCTTGATGGTGTTACCCTCTTTATTGTTCCATCCTTTGCGAACATAGAGTGTCAAGTCGGCAACACCCTTTCCGTTGAAAGCGTTCTTGACAAGACCGCCCACCATACCTTTTCCCGCATAAGTGAGTGAAATCTGCTTTAACGCCATCATCGAGACAGTATCATGCGGCAATACTTCGACATAGATATCGGCCAAAAGGTAATCGAGTCTTTCAAACTTCAACAGATATTTGCCTGCTTCAAGTTTGATCTTGTATTTTCCCGAAACATCCGTGGTAAAAAAGTTCACCAGTTTTCCATTCCGGTAGACCTTGATGCTTACACTGCCAAGAGGCGCACCGCTGAGTGCATCAACGACAACGCCTTCAATATAGCCGGGATTGGCATAAACCTGCGGTTTCATCACATTGTTGATGATGTGAGCCTCAACCCTCCTGTTTGCAAACTTGTTTTCACGCGTTGTATTCGCCACAAGAGGCTTTGACTCACCATATCCTTTTGCAATAATACGCTTTTCATCAACCCCCAAACTCACAAGCTTCGCTTTGACCGCTTCTGCACGCTGCTTGGAAAGCAGTTGGTTTGCATGACTGTCACCGTCAGAATCCGTGTGCCCCTGAATCTCTACTTGAAGCAGCGGATTTCTTTTCAAATAGGCTGCAAACTCTTTGATCTGCGGCATATACTTTTGTTGTATTTTCGATGAACCCACATCAAAATGGATCTGAAAACGGTACATCGACTCTGCACCGGCAGCCTCAGAAACAGTACTTTGCTGTGGGGAAGGGGTACTTCCCGTATTGCTGCACCCTACAATCCCCACTATCATGAGAGCGACCATTATCCCTTTTAACATTTCATTCCTTTGTTTTACAGTATTTGGAGAATTTTATCCGTTCTTCCCATTGTTAAAGTACCGGATCATTTTCATAGCGATAGTTATTTGCTATTACAGGTTACCGGGTTTTCCAGACATCTGGCATACTTGTGCAGCTTTTCAATGTTTGGTATAAATACCGTTCTTTTTTCATTACCGTAATGAATCTCAACTTTTGCATTTTTTGCTTTCCTGAAGAACTTCACGAATGCTGCTTTCGAATATTGTGCTTTAATGGTTTCCTTGCATGAATCGATAATGAGACTGCATTGACGCACCCTGCCGGTATGCTTAATTGCCGGCAAGCCTACAATATCAAATGAAATTGGGTTGTGATAGAATCTTTCAGGCATCCAATCTTTTAGAGAAGCATTGCTTTTTACAGGTGTACCGCTTCCCACAGTAAAGGTAACACGATGTCTTAACTCAACAGTGACTATCCCGTTCACTTCTTTGAAATCCATTTCATAACTGTTAATATCATATCCATGATACAAGCCCCCCTTCTTGACAGGCAACTTAATCTCATAGTTCATCATATATGCTGTTGCACCGCTCTTTTCCTTTTCAACAGTAATCAGTTTGCCACACCCTGTGAAACCAAATGCCAATATGCTTCCTACCAGTGCTGCTTTCAGTGTTTTTTTCATTGCTTTTCCTTGTTCTTAAATTTAAAAAATAAACAGATATTTTATCATATAATAGTTAAAATCTTTCTATTATATTTATTTATATATCTATTACCGCTCTACTCTCATCCCTCAACATGTTTTGGATCTTTTTGACCCGGTAGTTTTTCCACAGAAGGTTTCTGCTTGTATTCCTATACGAACAAGAAAAGAGAATCCCCCCTATTTTTTCTAAAAAACAAAACAGTTTATTTGCAGACCCAGGGGCTTTGTCTGCAAATAATATCAAGGTTGTGTTGGGCATCGGCATTCCCCTGTTTTGCTGCTTTCATCATATATTGGTAAGCTTTGACTTTATTTCGTCTTACTCCTTGACCCAGATAATACATATTACCAAGATTCACTTGAGCCGAAGTATTTCCCTGCTTCGCTGCTTTTTTATAAAGATTTGCTGCCTTTTTATAATTTCGCTTTACGCCTTGCCCATTCTTATACATAAGTCCAAGATTGAATTGAGCAGCATCTTTCCCCTGTGTTGCTGCTTTTTGAAAAAGTTTGACAGCTTTTTTATAATTCCGTCTTACACCTTGTCCATCTCTGTACATAACCCCAAGATTATATTGTGCATCAATATTTCCCTGTTTGGCCGCTTTTTCAAAAAGCTCCACAGTTTTTTTATAATCCCGCTTTACACCTTGACCTTTATAATACATGTGTCCAAGATTATATTGAGCATTATCATCTCCTTGCACAACAGCTTTTTCAAAAAGTTTTACGGCTTTTTTATAATTCTGCTTTACACCTTGTCCATCTCTGTACATAACCCCAAGATTATATTGCGCATCAACATTTCCCTGTTTTGCCGCTTTTTCAAAAAGCTCCACAGCTTTTTTATAATTCCGCTTTACACCTTGACTGTTCGCATACATAAATCCAAGAATTGATTGAGCATCAATATTCCCCTGTTTTGCCGCTTTTTCAAAAAGCTCTATAGCTTTTTTATAATTTCGTCTTACACCTTGTCCATCCTTGTACATGACCCCAAGATTATATTGCGCATCAATATTTCCCTGTTTTGCCGCTTTTTCAAAAAGCTCCACAGCTTTTTTGTAATCCCGCTTTACACCTTGACTGTTCGCATACATAAATCCAAGATTTAATTGAGCCTCAATATTCCCCTGTTCTGCTGCTTTTTCAAAAAGTTTTACAGCTTTTTTATAATTCTTCTTTACGCCTTGTCCATCTCTGTACATAACCCCAAGGTTATATTGAGCTATAGCATTTCCCTTCTCTGCAGATTTGCGAAAAAGCTCTGAGGCTTTTTTATAATCTCCTGCATTATATACTTTTAGACCTTCCTCAAAATCCCCACCAAATAACACAGCGACAACCAATACTATACCCAACAGTATTTTTTTCATTTTTTTCCTTTATCTTTATTAATACAGCTTATTTACAAACCCATGGACTTTGTTTACAAAGAACATCAAGGTTTCTTTGGGCATTCATATGCCCCATCTTTGCTGCTTTCATCCAATATTGATATGCCTTCATTCTATTCTGTTTTACTCCTCTACCATTTACATACATATTTCCAAGATTGTATTGAGCTTCAATATTCCCCTGTTTTGCTGATTTTTGAAAAAGCTCGGCAGCTTTTTTATAGTTTCGCTTCACTCCTCTACCCAAATAATACATAACTCCAAGATTAAATTGAGCCGCAGCATCCCCTTGATTTGCTGATTTTTTATAAAACTCTGCTGCTTTTTTGTAATTTCGCTTCACCCCCCGGCCATCACTATACATTGCCCCAAGGTTATTTTGTGCTTCAAGACTCCCCTGCTCTGCTGCTTCCTTATACAGTTCTCTGGCTTTTTTGTAATCCCTCTTTACACCTTTACCCTCCTCATACATAAACCCCAAACCATATTGGGCATCAACATCCCCTTTCTTTACTGCTTTTTTATAAAGCTCGACAGCTTTTTTATAATCTCCAACATTATACGCCTTTAAAGCCTCCTCAGATTCTCCACCCAACAGAACAGCAACAATCAATACCATCCCCAATACGATTTTTTTCATTTTTTTCCTTTATTTTTTCTATGATTATTTACAAGCCCACGGAGCACTCGAACAAAGTTGTGTTAAACCTATTTGTGCAGCTTCGAATCCCTGTTTGGCAGCCTTGGTCCAATACTGATACGCTTTGACATAATTCCTCTCAACCCCTTGTTCGGATCCATAGATCCGGTAGCTTTCAACAGAATATCTCTGTCTATCTACCTATACGAACAGGGAAACGGATTCCCCCCCTATAGCAGCATTTATTTTCCATTTTTTCAGTTTCGTGTCTATAAGCGCTTCAGCCACTTATCTTCATCTGTATACCCCACAAGCAAAGTATACAAGATCGTGATACCGATGGGCGCAGCTATCATGAGCATACCTGTATCCTTGTGTACCGTTACCAGAATGATCAAGCAGGCAATCACACTCAGCACAGCGATAATCATCCACATGGTTTTGATATTGCTCCATGTGCGTTCTTCAAGCATATTTTTCATGCTTTCCAGGTGATTGTCTATCCCTTCGAGCTCTCTTCTCCCGACTGTTCCTTTCAGGGATTTTCTGCCGATATTCGCCGGTATACCTGTATAGTGATGCACGGAGTAGTAGTGCACACCCTTCCCCGTACCCGGTTCAGATCCGGTGGTTTTATTATATCTACACTCCACCAAAGCATTGATACCGACATCTGCCGCCCGTCTTTTCATGATGTCCCTGGCCTCATCTGGTGAGTTACGTGAACTACCGGTGATCGTCCAGTTCCCAACATCTATCGTTTCCCAGCCTTTTACATTGTTCTTTTTTGAAATATACACTTCATCTGGGACAACATATAAAATATGCTTTGTTTGTGACACTATCTTCACATACACGGCAGAAAGTCCCTTAGGTGACGCCTTCTGATCAAAGCGCACCAAAGCATCTTCACATATCCCTTCTTCCTTATCAACTGCAGATTTGTGGAAGAAATAGTCTTTCCCATCGTCACCTTTGATGAACCCATATCCCTTTTCTGTTGCATATGTTGAAATGGTACCTGTCACTTCTCTTGCCCTCCTGTAAATAACTATTTGCAGACCCAAGGGCTTTGTCTGCAAATAATATCAAGGTTGCTTTGGGCAAGGACATTCCCCTGTTTTGCTGCTTTCATCATTAGTTGATAAGCTTTTATTTTGTCTTTTTTTACTCCTCGTCCATAATAATACATAACCCCAAGATTGCTTTGAGCTGAAGCATTTCCCTGCTCTGCCGCTTTTTTGTAAAGTTCTATAGCTTTTTTATAGTCTTTCTTCACTCCTTGACCGTTATCATACATCACCCCAAGATTGTATTGGGCCGACGCATTTCCCTGCTCTGCCGCTTTTTGAAAAAATTCCGCAGCCTTCTTATAGTTCTTACTATTGTAAGCTGCCACTCCATCCTCAAAATTCCCACCAAACAACACAGCGACCAAAACAGTCATTGCCAATACGATTTTTTTCATTTTTTTTCCTTTATTTTAATTTGACATATTCTGTATGACTATAAACAGATATGCTTCTACTTGCTTATTACGAATGAAAAACAAATATCCCCCCTCTTGAGAAAAAAATATGCATTTATCCTTGCCTTCTCAATCCGGAAAATACTGTTTCATGACCCTGCATGCCTCTTTGTATCCGAGTTTACAGGCGCGTACGGCATAACGTTTTGCCTCTTTTCTGTTTTTTTTTACACCATAACCTGCATAATAGATCTGTGAAAGGTAGTAGCACCCCATACCGCTGTTACCCTTGATGGTGCATGCTTTGTGAAAATATCTTCTTGCCTTTGTAAAATCACGTTTGAGCATGACACCCCTGTAGTAATTCCCGCCAAGCTGCATACAGGCCAACTCATTTCCCTGAAAACAGGCTTGCTGATACCTCTTTACAGAAGGTGCCAATGCCCTGTCAATCTCTTTTTTCCGCTGAACAGCCGTTTCCTCTTTCCACCGTTCTACTTCCTTTTGCATCTTCGCTTTTGAACTTCTCCTGAGATGATCGAACGAAGTGTTCGTCTTTTTCATCCATGCATCCCATGCCGTTCTCTGCTGCTCTTCGGGAAGTTTGAAAATGGCACCAAAGTCATACTGCTTTCCGTCAGGCATCTTCATCGTTAGACGATGCCCGTTCTTCTCATAGAGTGCTTTTATATTCTCAAAAGTCATAGCCGCTGCATCAAGTTGCAAAAATCCGGCAAAAGCAAGGCAGATTACTGTAACAATGACGCTTTTCATATTACTTCTTTCCTTTTGAATAGAGTATGAATCCAGCCCAGTAATAGGGATGAGAGAAACCTTTCTTTATCATATAGCGTTTTGCATCTCTCAGTGCATCACTATACATAATTCCCTGTTTTATGCGTTCATAAAAACGCTGCATCAGCTTCTCTCCCATCATGTCATTTACTGTCCACAAACTGCCCAATACATTTTTGGCACCCGCTTTTTTGAAAGCATTTCCCAGCGTTGCCATGCCTTCACCGTTTTTGATGTCACCAATGCCGCTGTAGCAGGATGAGAGCACTACAAGATCCGTCTTTTCCAGATCAAGCCCGGCAAGTTCCAACCCTGTGACAATCCCCTCTCCCTTCTTTGCGGCAATGGCACTGTTGGCAGCACTAAGCACAATACCGGTTTTCATCAGTGGAGAGAGACTGCTGTTTTCCTTTAAAAAGAAACCATGGGTTGCAATATGCAATATTTTCGGAGAATACAGCTGAAGCAGCGCTTCTTCGGTGGCATTCGACTCCTCAAACAGCTGCGCATACGGAAAAAGTCCGGAAATGGCCGCCGCCTCCCTTACCGTACCGGGAAGCGGCTTAAAACGTGAAGGAAGTGTCAGGGTAGCCATCCTGTGTTTCGCATCAACCGAACTGCTGAGATTCGCATCGAAATCGGGATTGGCAAAGATCACAATGCTCGGCTTCATAGTGTGGCTCCTCTTTGAAACAATCGCCATATCTTTTGCCGATGAAACATAGTATATCCGGATATCATCAACCAGAAAACGCTTTGTTTTCGGATTATAAAGCGCTTCAAAAGGCAACAGATTCAAGAGTCCGTCAGGCGAGATAACCAAAGATCTTTTTTTAGAGAAGTGTACTTCTTTGTCCAACAGTTTAAAGAGTCTTCCATACTGCCTCTTTGCACGCTCAATGTCTGCAAAATCTTTTTTTGCACTGATGTCACCGATGCATGTATAGATCTTTCTGATCGTATCTTCTATCTCTTTTGTCCGTACTTTGTCAAAACGCCATAAACCGTACTTCCCTTCACTGTCGACTGTAAAAAGATAATAACTCTGCGCAATTTTGGCAAAATCCATATAAAGGCCATCTTTGGGTATATATTTGTAAAATTGTGCCGTCTTCAGCCCCTGTATGGCATCTGAGATCTTCGCCTCTTTGAGCTTGTGGCTCAAATACTTCTCATATTCCGCTATCGCTTTGCGAAGCGTTTTAATGCGAATCTCTTTTTGTTTTTCAAGCGTACTGTCAATCGTACGCTCCTGGTAATACCTTGCCAGCTGCCGCTGTGCGGCAAACAGCTTTTGAACACGCTTTCCAACCACTTCATCACTGCTTTTTCGGGCAAGTACGCTGAAAGCATCCGAGACATCAAAGATAGAGTGCTTCAGCTTCACCCAGTCTGCAAAAAGCGTCTGTATCACTTTTTGCTTCTTATCATCGTCCAATCCCTCCATATAGGCGTAAGTGACGGCAAAATAGTCTTTGACCAACGATGCATAAGCCTTTTTGAAATAAGCCTTTTCCTGCTGACTGGTCATGCTGTAGGCCGTCACCTTCAGTTGCAAAAAATGCGCCGCAGATTTGGAGATAGCCTCATAGGCAGCATGACGGTCTCCCAGCATGGTATAGGTTTCGGCAATTGCATAGTAGGTACGCTGCAGCAGGTCATACTGCGCTTTTGTACCTTTGAGGATATCCAATGCCCGTTTTTCCATCTTTAATGCTTCTGCCGGTTTATTTCGCTTTTTTAATAGTGCTGCCATATTCAACAGTGTCGGTACCAAAGAGAGATGTTCACTCCCAAGATACCGCTTTTTTAGTGCCAGTGAACGTTCCAATACCTCTTGGGCCTTTTCCAGTGTTCCCTCTTTTTGATAAAGAATCCCAAGGTTAGAGAGGATGTAAGCCCTTTCTATCTGCCCGCTTCTACTTAGCTCCAGTGCCTTTTCAAAATAAACAACTGCCTGTTTGTTCTTTTCTTCTCCCATATAGAGTTGCGCCATATTGGCGTAAATTCCCTGCTTGAGCGCATCTTCCTCTCCTGGAAGCTGTGCGGCAAGCGCCAAAGCCTTCCTGTAGTATTTCATTGCCTCATTTGGATTGCCAAGGTATTCATACAGCATGCCGTAATGGTTATAGATTTTTATCAGACTCCCATCATACTGCCCATACTTCTTCTTTATTGCAAGTGCGTTTTTCAAGTGCTCTTCGGCCTCGGGGTAAGCACCCATATAAAGACAGGTCAATGCCGTTGTATTATGCATAGCCGCCAGTATTTTGGCTGATCTGGCATTTTTCGCTTTCATATGCCTGATCGCAAACAGCTGATATTCGAGTCCTTTCTTATACTCACCTGCTGCCACAAGCACACTCCCCAAACTTGATGCCGCTTTCAAACGCTCAATATTCTCTTTTGGATAGCGTTTTGCGATCACATCATAGGCACTTTTCATCACATCGACGGCTTCACTGTATCGACCCGCCTTATAACAGAGGTTTCCAAGCTCCAGTGCATAATTCAGAGTCATCACATGCTCCATGCCATAGAGGGCTGCTGAAAGACGGTATGCCTGTTTCATAAAAAGCACGCCACGTTTGTAGTTTCCTTCATTGGCAGCTTTCTGCCCCAGCCCGCAAAAAAGCTGCAGCATCTGCCAACGGTAAGCCGGAGGCACAAAAGTAACGTCTATTTTCGATGCCTTTTCCAGCCATAGCAGCGTTTTCTCTTTTTCATGCAAATGAAGGTACAGCTCTGATATTTTCATATAAAGCTGTACCAGTGTGACTTCCCGTGCTTCAGAAAAAGGTTTGATCCCGGTATCGGTAATCATCTTTTCCAAAAGCTCAACAGCCTCCCTGTAACGGCCACTCTGCTCGAAACGTATAACTTTTTTGGCATCTGCTGCTTCGTCATACGAATCTGCATATATCGGTACACATACCATTATTGTAAAAAGAAAAAGAAGAAATCGCATCAAGCCTGCCGTCTACTTTCACACGCCTCTATCGCCACACCTTCACGCAACCCGTCATCCACAACGATACAGCGCTCCTGCTCCAGTGTCGTGTAGAGGTGTTTGAAGATGAGAATACCTGCTGCGATCAGGTCGCTTCGGCCTGTGCCTACTGTCTCCTCCCGTTTCTCAAAAGGCATCTCAAGCAGTTTTTTGAGGTAAAGATCAAGCTCTG
>JALVXQ010000099.1 GCA_027038255.1 Sulfurimonas sp.
TAAAAGATGTAGATGCAATCTTAGCAAAAGCCCTAGAGCATGGAGCATCTATGTTGGGCGAAGTTATAGAAAATAAGATAGAAGGTGTAGGCATACTAAAGTTTACCTATCTGCGTGATATTGAGGGAAACATCATAGAAATTCAATCTTGGAGTTAATGTTATGCTTTTAACCTATATTATAATGTTATTCGCACTCATTCACTTCTATTGGACATTTGATGGAAAATTTGGACTTGATAAGGCGCTACCTACTGATGCAGAAGGCAATAGACTATTTAACCCTAGTAAATTCATGACCTTTGTAGTTGGGTTTATTTTATTGGGGTTTAGCTATGTCTCATATAAGCTCTATACAGGTGATGAATCACCCATAATTGTATATGCAGGGTATGGACTCTCTATACTCTTTTTCTTGAGAGTTATTGGAGATTTCAATCTTGTAGGTTTGTTTAAAAAAGTGAAGAGTACAGAGTTTTCAAAGTATGATACATGGGTATATATCCCATTATTCTTGTTTATATCTATCAATTTCCTTTTTTTGGTAAATTATAAATGTTAAAAACCTCTCTCAGCCTCTTCTTTGTAGTCTCAGTTATTTTCTCTACCATCTATACCCCACAAGCCATCTTGCCAGAGCTTCAAGACTATTTTCACATTAGCATGGCACAGACCAATTTATTACTTTTTGGGATGCTTTTTGTTTTGATGCTTACAACCCCGATGTATGCTCCTTTAGCAAGGAAATATGAGAAGAAAAAGTTAATGCTCTTTTCTATCGAATTTCTTGCATGTTCAGTTCTTATTTCAGCATGGGCTTCAAACTTTTATTGGCTCTTGTTTAGTCGAGTATTGCAAGGTATTTTTATCCCTGGCATAACAGCGATCATGCTTTCATATGTGCAAGAGATTTACCCCAAAAAGCATCATGGTTTTGGTATGGGTATCTATATGGCCGCGACTGGCTTTGGTGCCATACTTGGGCGACTGTTAGCTGGGTGGATGACACAGTGGTATGGTTGGCGTGAGGCATTTGGGGTTTTTGTTGTCTTATTAGTGGTAGCATGGGTGGCGATGTATATGGGCTTACCCTCTAGTAAAAGCACAACAACTAAACCTAAAGCAAATAGAAAAAAGCTTTTAGGCTATTTGAAAAGCCCACGCATTTTCTCAGTGTTGCTTGTACCTATGGTAGTATTTTTCTCGTTTATGGCAGTAAGTAGTTTTGTGACCTACCGTTTGGCGGAAGCTCCTTTCTCTTTAGATGCATCTGCTTTGGGCAATACCTTTTTGGTACTTTTAGTGGCTGTGATTGTAAGCCCTTTAGCAGGAAAATACTCTGACACATTAGGCAGAGTAAAAGTGCTCTTTTGGGGTGTAGTCGTTTTACTGATAGGCATTATTATTAGTACTATCAATAGCTATATTTTGATACTTCTAGGCTTGGGATTGGTAACAGTTGGGATGTTTAGCGTACAAGCTGTTGCTCCTACCTATTTGGGTGATTTGGTACCTGATAACAGGGCTACAGTAGCCGTGCTGTATCAGACATTTTTTTACTTTGGTGGTGCTATGGGTACACTGTTACCTACTGTGGCTTGGAGTTATGGAGGATATGATGGTGTGGCGTTGCTTTGTTTTGGATTGGTGTTTGTGGGTATGCTGCCCTTAGGGTATAATTTGATTTTAAATAATAAAAAAAGGAAGCAATAGATGGCAAATAAATATGAAGAAATAAATAATAAAGTAGAAGAGTTTATAAAAAAACAAAAAATATTTTTTGTGGCTACTGCTACAGAAGATAGCTTTATTAATCTTTCTCCAAAGGGGATGGATTCTCTTAAAATTATGGGTAGAAATAGAGTCATTTGGCTTAATTCTACAGGAAGTACCAATGAAAGTTCTACCCATGTCCAAAGAGATCCACGCATGACGATGATGTTTTGTTCTTTTGAAAAGGATCCACTTATCGTCAAACTCATCGGCAAAGCCAAGGTGATACATAAAAAAGATGATGAGTGGAAAAATTTGGCAAAAGAGTTACCTGATATTCCAGGTGCAAGACAGATATTTGACTTGGAGATAGAGTTAGTTCTGACTGTCTGTGGGATGGCAGTTCCTTACTTTGACTATCAAGGTGAGCGAGAAGATTTAAATGATTATTGGGTCAAACAGGGGCAAGATGGACTTGAAAAATATTGGGAAAAGAAAAATCAAGTAAGCCTAAATGGAGAAAATACATATATCGTTGAAAAGAATATAGAAGATGATAGTCACTAAGTACAAAGAGTATTTTCAAGTAAAAGAACAAGACTGTATCTCAGAGATAAGCAGTGAGTTACCATCCGTTTTGGGTACTTACATTTTGGTCAAGTGGATGGAGACCGTCAGTGCAACACTTATCAACAAACAGATAGATACCCAAAAGCAGATGACTATGGGTAAAAGAGTAGATATAGAGCATAGTGGTATGGTTAAACTGGGCGAAGAGGTAACTATAGAAGCTACTATTGTAGAACAATCTAAAAGAGCAGTTTTATTTACTGTGATAGCAATGCTTGGTGACAAAGAGATTGCAAAGGCATTTCATACAAGAGTTATAATTTCTAAAAAAGTTGTAGATAAAATGATGAAAGAAGAGTAATGCCGAAAATAATTTTACTTCGTCATGCAAAGGTTGTTATTAATAACCCTAAAATTTACAGCAATCAAATGGCTGAGTTTATAAAAGAGTATAATAGTGCATCCATTGAAAATATAGAGCCTCCTAGTGGTGTAAGAGAGTTGGTTGAGAATGCTGATATTG
Source organism: Sulfurimonas sp. (assembly GCA_027038255.1). Lineage (GTDB taxonomy): Bacteria > Campylobacterota > Campylobacteria > Campylobacterales > Sulfurimonadaceae > Sulfurimonas. The sequence goes on from JALVXQ010000099.1 coordinate 2,806, forward strand.
CAGTAACTAGCAAGCTTTCAAGAGCTATTAAAACACTAAAATTGTTTAACAAAGAGCCAAATTTAAGTAGTAAAATTTTTAATGAAGCTGAGCTTCCATATAGTAATAGAAGATTTATTAAACTGCCAGCTAAAGTGTGGGCTCCAATTCTTAGAGTGGCTTGGCTTTTTGGTTATAAAAGCAATAGCGAATCTTTTGCAGAGGCAAAGCAAAGGGCAGAGCTTGGAGCCGATATGCTTATAGG
>JALVXQ010000100.1 GCA_027038255.1 Sulfurimonas sp.
TTAATTTACGAAAAATTGTTCAAATGGCAGATAAAGTTGTTTTGTTTGAATATAGTGATTACGATGGAGAGAAGTACTCTCTAACGCAAAAAGCATTGGCATATGCACGTGAGATAAAGCGTGAATTACAATATATTGAATATAACAGGAGTACACCGGTGAAAAATGCGACATATATGTTTGAGGGAGATAAAGGGTTTCATCATTCAGAAAGCAGATGGAATGCAATAGCACAGTTGGCATTTGAGTGGATGGGTAAAGCTGAAAATGCATTGGAGTTGAATGTATATGAATCTTCTTATCTCAATAAGACAAGTAAAAAGTGGTTAAGTCCTAAAGAAGAGCATCTTGATTTTAGTGGGATGAATAGTAAAAATACTATTGTAGAGGGAGGTTTGACACATACAGTTTTTGGTTTGAACGAATCTCAATGGAATAAAGATTTCAGTAATATAAAACCGGATATTGTACACATTGGAGAAGAACGGATAGTTATTGTTGAAGTAAAAACAATAGGAGCATCCGTAAAAGAGAATATGGATTTATATCAAAGATTGATTAAGTGTTTGGAAAAATATACAAGCAAAAGTGTTAGTCTGTATTATCTTTTGTCGTATGGGCATCGACCTAATTCAGATTGGACACATCTTGAAAATTATGGAAGCAATATACTTCTGTGGGAAGAACTCTTTTTAAAGATAAAAGATTCTGAGTTGGCACCATATATTCATCCCGATTTGGAACAATACACTTTAATGCCGGACTGGTTAGCTTAAAAGAGAGAAAATGGAGGCAAGCAAACAACAACTCAAACAAGCCCGACAAATTGTTTTAAAGCACAACAACTACTCCATTGCTTTTTTACAAAGAACACTGGGTGTTGGGTACAATCGTGCAGGTGTATTGATGGAGCAGATACAGCAGAATATGTGTATGCAAAGAAAAGCAACTTTGCGGCTTTATTCAAAAAAATATAAAAGATTCCGTTATGTCAGATGAGATAGATGATAGAGCCTTGCGGCATGAGTTTCTGTGTAAGATGGCAGATGAATGGAGGGTAGAAGAAACGCTTATACGAACATTTCCTGTGGCAGAGCGCATACTTAAAGGCTTGTTGTTAGAACATATTATTTGGGCAGATGAAATATTCATTAAGAACTTTCAAATGAAATATGAAAATCTTCATCTTTCTCCTTTAGAAGAAATCAACCTGCTAATGTATGAATCGGCTAAAATAGCCGGGGATGATGCTATATATACCATTTATTCTGAAGCCGTAAAAAATGAGTTATTTATCGATAGCTCTCGAATCAGCCTACTTGAAAAGGTTATTTTCTATTCACATATCTCTACGCACGCTTTACAAATCTATTATCAGCTAAAAAAAGAGATTTTCTTACTACAGGATATTATTTCTCTTGCCAAATGTTGGAGATTTCTATGTAGAAAGTACAATATAGTTGATGAAAATGAGATGAGCATATTGATAAACCATGCTAAAAGAGCAATCAAAACAGAGATTGAAACGCTTTTCTTTTCACTTTTTCTTGCAGAATTTGGATATATATGTGAAGCTATGAAAAGGCTAAATGAGGTACTTGATGTGCTTATAGAAAAAATCAGAAATGGTGAGATGGCGTATCAAGAAGTTCAAAGCTTGACAAAGAGACTTTTAGAGCAAAATAGTGATTACAATGATACAGTCAGTATGATGATAAACATGATTTGCAATAGACTTTTTGGAGTATTTTATGAGAATTAAAATAGATGAATATTTGGCAGAAATTGAAGAGCATGAACAGATGTTGGAACAAAAGGCAATCAAATATTCTCGTGCACGTGGCTTTTCTACAAAAATGCCAAAATCATTTTTTGAATATCCAATATATAAAGCATTAAATGACATTATCATCTATAAAGATAATACAAAAGTCATGCCTAGAAGATGGGATGAACTTGAGATAGATTTTGAAGATAATTTTCTTAGAACCTCCCGTCTATGTAAAGAAAAAGTATATAAAGTATCCAATATTCACAATTATGACAAAATAAAAAACAAGAATGTATTTATTGCAGTACCCTTAAATAGTATGTTGTTTAAAAATATTTACAATGAGTTTAAAGAGCAGATTGATATATTTAGATTTGTACAGATTTCAAGAAGATTGATTCAGGGGAGTGGATATAAAGATCATCAAGATATACACAACTGCAATACAAAGAAGGTCATACAGTCTATTTTATCCATGCTAATCAGTAGAAGTTGGATAGATTATCAATCATGGATAGCTGAATATCAGAAATTTGATTTAGATCTTGATGAAGTGTTATCTAATATAGTACGATATATTGGAGACAAAGAGCTATTAGAGTTAATAGCTCACTTGAAAACTTTATAGTTTTGGTAATACATATTGAGGAAAAAGTTTTATATGAAAAATTTACACACAACAGATAAAGGTTTATAAACCCAAAAATCTCTCCACCTGCGCCGTAATTACTTCTTTGCTCAACCCGTTCATCATGCCGTATGTCAATGCCCCGCCGGCACCCACGCCCTCTTTGGCTTCGCCTTCGTCGTAGAGTTTGAGTGCGGGATGGTTTGCCAATGCAAAATCAAAGTCGCTGTAGCAGGTATCGACACGGAAGTGTGGCATTGCAAGCAGGGCGGTGATGTCGGAGTGGGCATCTTTTGCAACCCATTTGGTGGTGGCAAGCATGGGCTTGAGGGTATTTTGTGGGCGGTACTGGGGGTAGTATTGGGTGATGGCGTCGGTTACAAGCAGGGCTGCTGCCATCTGGGTACCCCCGGCAAGCACAACAGGGAAGCGCCCATCTACACCCAGCAAAAAGCCTGCAACAAAAAGCAGCATGTTGTCGCTGACTTTGCCAAGTTTGGCGAAGATATCCTCTGTATCTTCAATGCGCAAGAGTGCCTTGTCGATGGTGTTTTGTCGGATGTCGTCGGGGACATTTTTGAAACTGGAGCTAAAAAAGTTGCGTGCATC
>JALVXQ010000101.1 GCA_027038255.1 Sulfurimonas sp.
GTGAAGTGCTCAATGCAAGCGGTGTCAAGATTGAAGGTATCGGTACGGCTGTTTTAAAAATCCATGGAACGAACGGAAAACTTTTAGATATAAAAGAGTTTCGTGTCATTCCTGACAGAATTGAAGCAGGAACATACCTCTGTGCGGGTGCTATTACACGCTCAGAGCTGACAATTACTGATGTTGAACCTGAGCATTTGGGTGCGGTTATCGCGAAACTTGAAGAGATGGGTTTTACACTTGACATCACAACAAACAGTATCACCATTCATCCTATAACAAATATAAAACCTGTAAGGATTGTCACACAAGAGTACCCAGCATTTCCAACAGACATGCAGGCACAGTTCATGGCACTCGCCACACAGGCAGAAGGTGTTTCCATCATTGAAGAGCGTCTTTTTGAAAACAGATTTATGCACGTGAGTGAGTTGCAGCGTATGGGTGCAGAAATTTCACTCAACGGGCATACTGCGACTATTGATGGGAAAAATGATTTAAGTGCCACAGATGTTATGGCAACAGATTTAAGAGCTTCAAGCGCTTTGGTTTTAGCAGCACTTATTGCCGAGGGGGAAACCAACATCCACCGTATTTACCATTTAGACCGTGGGTATGACTCCTTAGAGAAAAAACTACAGAATGTAGGTGTTGCAGTAGAACGACTCAAAGAGGGACTCTAGTCCCCTTCAAAAATAATCATCTCATAGATGCTTTTTTTCGTAACAAGTGCTTTATCAGGTGAAACAGAGCGGACATTTTTAGCCGTTTCTACTTCATGGCGTAAATCCGCAATTTCGCGTTCCATACCATCCACATTTTCTTTCAGACGTAAAATAATATCTACGCCTGCAAGATTCACACCAAGTTCACGTGTCAAACGTAAAATAAGTTTGATTCTGTCGATATCACGCTGGGAGTAGAGTCTTATTCTCCCGTTTGAGCGTGAAGGAGTAATGAGATTTTCACGTTCATACTGACGCAGTGTTTGCGGATGAATATCTAAAATCTTCGATACTATACTAATTAAGTATACCGGTTCGTCATAATGATGCATAGCTCACTCCTTTTTTATAGTGACTTTGGCAGTTTTTCTTTCATTAACTCTACCAAATCATCATCTAAATCATCAACTTTAGGGTTAATGATGTTTGCTTTGAGGTATAAATCCCCTCTCTGTTTTGTTTTACGGTTCATCGCACCCATCTCTTTTACACGAAAGCGCTGTCCGTTTTTTGTATTTTGAGGGATTTTGAGTTTTATCTCTTTTTCAAGGGTCCCGATTGCAATTTTTTCTCCAAAAAGTGCTGCATAAAGCGGAACTTCTATGGTTTTCACCAAGTCATCCCCTTCTCTCTCATAATCAGGTGATGGTGCAACAGTGATTTTTAAGAACAAATCTCCTGATCGTCCGTTTTGTGCATGCCCTTTTCCTCGAACACGCAATTTTTCACCACTTTTGACACCCGCAGGAATCTTGATATCAAAACGCTCACCATTTACAGAAACAGAATGTGTTCCGCCAAGGATTGCCACATTAAATGGAATGGTAACTTTGGCTTCTATGTCAAGATTTTGCTCTTGAGCAAAACCGCCTGCTCCACCAAAACCATTAAAACCGCCGCTGCTGTATGACTGACGAGCGCCACTGCTAAAGCCGCCAAATCCACCACCGCCGCCACCAGAAAACATTTGACGTAGAATTTCATCTAAATCAACATTGCCGCCCTGGCTGCGTGAGAAGTCATGGAAGTTCTGACCGCCGAACATACTGTCTCCGTATTGGTCATACTGTGCTTTTTTCTCTTTATCGCTTAGCACTTCATAAGCGGCATTTATCTCTTTAAATTTCTCTTCCGCATCTTTCTCTTTATTGACATCCGGATGGTATTTTCTTGCTAATTTTCTATATGCTTTTTTGATTTCTGATTCACTCGCATTTTGTGAAACTTCTAATGTCTCGTATAATGATTTACTCATATCTTTGTCCTACCTATAATTTATAAAATTGTATCTTTAAGCAGAATTATATCACAAGAGTTGAGTGTATGTCAATCAAGTCCAACTTTTTACAATATAACTACTTTCTTAACATATTAATGATATAGTAAGTAATGAATATAATATAATTTGAGTATCTATGAAAAATAATTTAATAAATTTTATTGCTCGGGAGTGGTTATTTTTACTCTCCTTCGCTGGGCTGTTGTTCACTTCTTATCACCTTCACACTTTTCCTTCATTCTCTCATGCAGATTTGGTTCCAATCTTTTTATTATTTGCGCTCTTTGTTGTCATAAAAGGATTAGAAAACAGTCATCTGCTTTTACAAGTGAGTTCTTTTCTAGAAAAATCTAAATTTTTACCTCAAAAGTTGCTGTTTCTTAGTTTTTTTCTCTCTATGCTTATAAGCATAGATGTCGCACTTATGACACTCTTGCCAATAGTCCTGGCTCTAAAAATAAAACAAAGAGATAAGCTTGTCATTTTAGTCGCTCTCACTTCACATATAGGAGCAGCCCTAACTCCTTTTGGAACACCTCAAAATCTTTTCATCTACTCCTATTATTCTCTCAATACCTATGAATTTATAAAAACAATAGCCCCTTTTTCCTTCGCTATGCTTGCACTATTTTTTATCGTTTCACTTTTTATAAAAACAACGTCAAATAGGAAAGAGGAAGAGTTCGTCGAAGATGTAAACAGACCTTTAGCGTTCATATATCTCACTCTTTTTCTTATTGTCGTACTCATTGTCTTACATCTTTTACCACTTAATCTTCTTCTCTTCATTCTACTGTTTATCTTTTTCTTTGATATAAAAAGTTTCAAAGTTGATTATCTTTTGCTATTTACATTTATTATTTTTATAGGTTTAACTGCAAATATTAAACAGATGCTCGGCACAACAATAGAACATCCAACACATATTTTCATTCTTTCATCCTTTTTAAGTCAGTTCATTAGTAACGTTCCGACAACACTTATACTG
>JALVXQ010000102.1 GCA_027038255.1 Sulfurimonas sp.
CAGCACCCTATATGTCTCTTGCCAAAAATCATATCGCAGAGTATAAACCTTTTCATAAAACATAATGGCGATAGCAATGATAATGACAAATGAAAATCTTTGTAATGAATACTCATCAAAAACAGGGATATTGGTAGTATTGAGTTCAACTCTTACATATTGGGCAAGATAAAAAATACCAACAAGTAAAAGAATATCAATAATAATAATAATAGAATTTAAAAAATATTTTTTCATAAATTGTTACTTAATATTTTCTATATATTGTAACGTTGTTTTAATGATTGTTATAAGTTGCTCAGTATATTGAAGAGCTTCGTCAAATACTTCAACTAATTCATCTTCAATGTATTCGTGTACAATAGTATTTCGTACATCTTTCATTATTCTTAGGTCTTCTACACTCTCAAATAGTCCTCTCTTGTGTGCATTATTAACTACATCAACAAGCGTACCTTGATTTTCAAATTCATATTCATCAAGTGTTCTAAAAATTTTCCTGATTAAGAAGTCTATGCCTCTCGAGTAGCGACTACATAAAGTTTCAAATTTACCAAATTCTTCTATGCCGTATGTCTCTTTAGTACCAATTTTTGTGCACTCACTATATGATATTTCTATCCAAAACAACTGCTTTTGAAGAAGCTGTTGATCTAAAAGTAGTTTTTCTCTCATCATAACAAGACTGCCTTTTGAAAAATCTGTTTTACAAAAGGATTTTTCAATTCACCATTATCGAGGACTACATCTAGCTTTTGTTCACCAAAGTGTTTAAAAAAATCAACTCGTAATAATCTTAGATCTTTTTTACTAAGAGTATCGTCGATAATCAGTAAATCTATGTCACCACCTCTTTTTGTATCATCCACTCGACTTCCAAATAGGTATAATTTTGCTTTACTTGAAAGAGAATAAAGTTTACTTTTTAGTACATGAAGCTCACTCTTACTTAATCTCATCCTCTATCTCCCATAACTCTCTAATGTAAATTATACTATATTATTCTTTTGTCTCTAAGGATAAGCTGTTCAAAATCTTTAAACTCCTGCTTAAATCTACTAGTCGCATAAGACTCAGCACCTTTAGCGATGTTAGAGGCATCAAACTTTAAGCTTTCAAAGCGTTCTACTGCGTTTATAATATCTTCAACACATTGCGTTTCAAAATGTACACCATTAACGCCATCTACAACAGTCTCTGCTGTTCCTCCATCATTTAAAGCTATGACAGGAGTACCACAAGCCATAGCTTCGATGGGTACTATGCCAAAGTCTTCTACAGCGGCATAAACAAAAGCCTTTGCTCGCTTCATGTGGTCAATTAACACACTATCTTCTTGATACCCCATAACAGTTATATTTTCTCCTGCTATTTTTTGAATATCTTCAAACTCTTCTCCTGCACCAATGACAACAAGTTTTCTATCTGGCATGGCATTAAAAGCCTCTACAATTAGCTTCGTTTTTTTGTATGGCACTAACCTTGAAGCAGTCAGATAACACATCTCTTTTTGCTTCTGCAAACTGAATCTTTCAACATCAACAGGAGGGTATATCACTTTTGCATCTCTACCATAAGTTTTTTGTATTCTTTTTTGAACAAATTTGGAGTTTGCTATGAAGTAATCCACTCGATCAACAGTGGCCAAATCCCATTTACGAATGTACTTTAAAGTCTGTTCAACTAAAAACTTTTTAGGTTGAGAGAGGTTTGCTGTGTACTCTTCATACAGATCCCAAGCATAGCGAATAGGCGTATGAGAGTAGCAGATATGTAGCTGTTGCTGTTTATCAGTTTTTTTTACACCCTTTGCCACTGCCCAAGAAGAAGAGATAATCAAGTCATAGTTGGATAGATTAAAACTCTCGATGGCTTTTGGAAAAAGTGGAAGATAGTTTCTAAAGTGTTTTTGTGCAAAAGGAAGTTTTTGAATAAAAGAAGTTTTGGCATGTTTGCCGTTTAAAATAACATCTCGCTCTTTTTCATCTAAAAAATCGACTAAACTAAACACATCAGCATCGGAGTAAATTTCTAAAATTGCCTTTAAAACTTTCTCTGCTCCAGCATTTGTCACAAGCCAGTCATGTACTATCGCTACTTTCTTATTCATAAAAAAACATTCAACCTAATATGCTTCTTTTCTATGTGCAACTCTTACGATGTGTATGACCAACTTTTCATTAATTTTTTCGTAAATAACACGATAGTTTCGTAAGCGTAATCGATAAAATCCTTTCCATTCACCCTTAAGTTTCTTTACTTTTGAATGATGCATTAGTTCACATTCGTATTCTACAGAGTATTCTTCTATGAACAGACTCAAAGATTGGACAATATAGATTTTTGTCTGATGGTCAAGTTTATCTAACTCCTTCTTAGCAGCAGGATGAAACTCAAGTTTGTAGTCTGCCATCTTTACTAAAGTCCTAACTCTTCTTTGATACTCTCAAGCGAAATTGTCTCTGTTTTCCCATCTCGTACATCAGCAGAACGCTTCTTTGCTAACTTAAGATCAAGTATATCAAAGTATTGACTTAAGGCTTCAGCAACCATATGACTTTTTTTTTCTCCAAGCTCTTGTGAAAATTCCGATAGCTCTTGTACTAAATAACTCGGCAAGGTAAATGTAGTTTTTAATGACTGCATATTCTCTCCTTTATTCTATTTGTATTCCAAATTATACATATAAAAAGGAGTATTGTCAACAATGACGTATATAATGCACCCTAAAATCTCGCTCTCTTTCATCTGAAAAATCGACTAAACTAAACACATCATAAAATTATAATAATTTACAATCATATAATTTAAATTTTCTATCCACACTAATGATATTATATTTTTTTGTAACTGCTTGAGATATTATCATTCTATCAAATGGATCGCGATGATGAAAAGGTAATGAACCTAAAAGTAAAGCACTACACCCATCAAAATCTAAAACTTCTATACCCATTTCCTCAAGTATTTTTAATATATC
>JALVXQ010000103.1 GCA_027038255.1 Sulfurimonas sp.
AATATAGAGGTGAGTGATGTCTGAGATACGATTTGATATGCTGCATGATACCCATGTCATAATGGCACCAGAGCGTTTACACCGCCCAAACAACACAGCAGTGCAAACAGAACAAGAGAGCCAAACAGATTTAGAGTGTCCTTTTTGTGAAGGGCACGAAGCCCTGACTCCACCTGAAATATTTGCAATGCGAGAGAATGCTGCCAATGCCAAAAAATGGAAAACGCGTGTCGTTCCTAATCTCTATAAAGCCGTGCAAATAGAGACTCAGCGCAGCTCAAAAAGAGAGGGAATGTTTGAATCTTACGGTGGGTACGGTGCGCATGAAATCTTAATAGACTCTCCCTGTCATAACTGCTCTATGGCAGACTTAGGACAAGAGGGAATTGAGAACTGGCTGCGTACGATCATCATCAGAAAAGAGGATCTTAAAAAAGATTCACATCTTAAATATCTCTGCGTTTTTAAAAATGTCGGCACGCCAGCAGGTGCAACGCAGGAGCATCCCCATACACAGCTTATTGCCCTGCCTATTGTGCCCAAAAGTCTAACAAGCTTTTTAGAGCGAAATGAACGTTATTACCATGAACACGGCAGAGGTATTGTAAGTGATGTTGTGCAAAATGAGAAAGATGCAAAAATTAGAGTCATAGAAGAGCTTGGCAGTTTTATTGCCTATGCTCCTTATGCAAGTGCTTTCTCTTTTGAAACCATCATCGCACCGACAGAGTCATTTTTACATTTGAGTACATGCAGTAGAGATGCAATCAATGACTTGGCACAGCTTCTTAGCAATGTTTTTACAAAACTGCAGCGAGAACTTGGAGATTTCTCTTACAATCTCAACTTCTTCTTCGCTCCCATCAATACCAACTTTGAAGATGAAGCCTATATGCAAAATTTGGAGCGCAATTTTACTTTTTATATTCGCATAACACCGCGCATTTATACCCTTGCAGGCTTTGAGCTCTCTAGCGGTATGGGCATCAATGCTATTTTGCCAGAAGAGTGTGCAAAGTTTTTACGAGGAGAGAAGTAATGCGTCTTCTTTTTGCTGCAAGTGAAGTCTTTCCCTATGCAAAAACAGGTGGTTTGGCGGATGTCGCAGATGCCCTTCCAAAAGCACTTGCAAAAGAGATTGACATTGCGCGGGTGATGCCACTGTATGGCTTTATGCAAAAAGAGGCATTTAAATTCTATGATAATTTTACTCTCTCTTTAGGAGAGCAAAATTACTCTGTAAAAGTGTATAAAGATACGAAACAGGGTGTTGTTACCTATTTTATTGAAGCTCCCTATTTGAGTGATACACAAAGTCTTTATGGCGATGTAGATGGAGATTATGAAAACAATGCACTGCGTTTTGGGCTTTTTTGTAAAGCAGTAGTGATGCTTGGGCTGCGTTTAAACATCACACATCTTCATCTTAATGACTGGCACAGTGCACTTGTAGCACTCTTTGTTAAAGAGCTCTCTCTTAACATCAAGACACTCTTTACTATTCACAACCTTGCCTATCAGGGAATTTTTGAGAAAAGCACACTGCAACTCTTAGGCATCGATGCACACTGTTTTACGATGGAGGGCGTAGAGTTTTATAATCAAGTGAACTTTTTAAAAGCAGGTATTGCTTACGCAGATGCTATCACAACAGTAAGCCCATCCTATGCAAAAGAGATACTGACACCTAAATTTGGATGTGGTTTGGATGGTTTTTTACGTGTCCATGAAGAGAAGCTTTTTGGTATATTAAACGGAATTGATGAAGATTTTTTCAATCCAAAGAGTGATGCAAATATTATTGCTAAATATGATGCAAACTCTTTGGAATTAAAAGCAAAGAACAAAAAGCTCCTCACGCAAAAACTTCAAATAAAAAATGCAAAACTACCACTTTTTGTGATGATAAGCCGTTTGGTCGAGCAAAAAGGAGTGGCGCTGCTTATCAAATCGCTACCATTGCTACAAAAGCAAAAAATTAATATTTTTCTACTTGGCGATGGAGACTCTAGTATTTGTAAAACTTTTGAAAATTTGGCTCTAAAATATGATAATTTTTACTTTATAGCAGGCTATGATGAAGCCCTCTCTCACAAAAGCTATGCAGCTGCAGATTTTTTACTGATGCCCTCACGCTTTGAGCCATGTGGATTGAACCAGTTTATCGCCATGCGTTATGCAGCGCTGCCACTTGTGCATACAGTTGGCGGACTCAAAGACAGCGTTCATGAAACAGCGACTTTATGCGGTCGAGGCTTTGTGTATGAAGAGCAAAAAAGTGCAGCTTTTATAGCAGCCGTGCAAAGAGCGCTCACGTGTTACAAAGACAAAAATGCACTCCGAAAACTCCAACAGTTTAATATGCAGTGTGACTTCTCCTTTGACAAGAGTGCTTTGCAGTACATAAAGCTCTACAAGGAACTACTATGAAACTCGGCATTGACATTGGCGGTACCTATCTGCGTTATGAGTTGCGTGAGAAAAATGTCATAGTTGAAAAAGAGTCTTTAGAGAGTTCTTCGCTTGGGCTTTGTGCATTTTTAGAGAATTTTTTAACACGACATAGCAACATTACTACAGTTTTTATCTCTTATGCTGGGCAGGTTGCAAAAGGAAAAATCCTCTCTGCACCAAATATAAAAATTGACAGATATGATTTGCAGGAGTACATAGAGTCAAAATACGATGTCGAACTCTTTTTGGAAAATGATGTGAATTGTGCTGTTTTAGCTGAAGCTGCATTTTTTCAGAGTAAAGACATTTGTGCAATATATGTCGGTACAGGTTTGGGGCTTGGTGTAGTTTGTGGCTCACATCTGCTACATGGTGCTGATAATATTGCCGCAGAACTTGGGCATATTCCTTTTCAGAGTTCTCCCTTTATTTGCTCCTGCGGCAAGAACAACTGCGTAGAGCTTTTTTGTTCGGGAAGCGGACTCTTACGCTGGAAACAAAAAGAAAATCTTGATG
>JALVXQ010000104.1 GCA_027038255.1 Sulfurimonas sp.
GCTGCATATACTCTTTTGCTTGATTGACGTATTTCACATACTTTAGAGATGTTTTTGACTGTGCCATAATCGTTGAAGCCATACGGTTGTAAACATCCATACTAAACGCTTCATTGGCAAGTTCGTAGGCTTTTTCATAGCTGCCTGTCTCATAATAGTACTTTGCTTCGAGCGATTTTTCATAAGAAGGATTGATTAAAAAATAGATAGCCATCGATACAATAAGACCAAGGGCGGTAAGAAGAATAAGTAGTTTAGCTTTCATGTTTGAGTAGCCCCTTTTGCAGTAAAACTCGTGCATCTTCTAATTTCATCTCACTCACATCTATCTCAGAAGTTGCATAATAGTTAAGTATACCAAAAGGTTTTGGAATTACAAACTTATCCCATGAATTTAGCTGCCAAAATTTTGTGGGTTTTATCTCAACAAGGACAATTTTCGCCTTTGTTTTTTGTGCCATAACGATGATACCGTCTGCTACTTCATGACGCGGCCCTTTTGGTCCATCAGGCGTAATGCCTATGTCATACCCCTCTTTAATTGTCTTAATCGCCTGAATCAAAACACGTGCAGGATTTTTGTCAGAGGAACCCGCAAGTGTACCCAGACCAAAATATTTTATTGTTTTTGAGATGAGCTCACCGTCAAAATGCGGAGAGATAAGCACCTTTGCGTGAGGTTTTTTGCGGTAATGTTTGTAAAGATAAGGAAGCATAAGCAGTTCACCATGCCAGCAGGCAAAAATAATTGCCTCTTCTGTGATTTTATCTGGAGTATGAAAATTCTTTTTGTTTGTAAAGTATAAAAAGCGAATGATGAGAGAACCTAAAAAAGGCACTAAAAAAAGTGCCAAAGAGCGGCTTAACTTTTTAAGCAATTATCTCACCTGTTAAAATTGTTCTCCCGATAGCCGTTACCTTCACATCTTTAAATTCGCCAAGAAGCTCTTCGGAGCCTTTTACTTTCACGACAAAGTTGTTGTCTGTTCTACCGGCGACATAGCCGTTCGTATGCAGATCTTCAAAGTAAACAGTGTAGATCTTATCTAATTGTTGTGCATTTTTCTCATCGAGTATTGCAGTATTGAGTGCCTGCAGATACGAAAGTCTCTCCGATGCTGTTTCCGGCTCTACGACATTAGTAAAATGTTCTGCTTCTGTCTCAGGGCGGGGAGAGTATTTAAAAGAGAAAATTTGATCAAAGCGAACCTGCTTCATCACATCTATGGTATCTTCAAAATCTGCATCACTCTCGCCGGGAAAGGCTACAATAATATCAGTAGAGATACTTACCTGTGGACACATTGCACGCAGTTTTTCCACACGGTTTAAAAACCACTCTTTGGAGTAACCCCGTTTCATCTCACGCAGCACCTTTGTGCTTCCGCTCTGCAGCGGCATGTGCATTGATTTACATATTTTAGGATTATTTGCGAACTCTTCAATGAACTCATCATCCATATGAAAAGGGTGCGGTGAAGTAAAACGAATACGCTCTAAGCCTTCTATTTTTGACAAACGGCGCAAGAGTTCTGTAAAGTTTACTTTCTCATGTTCACTTGATGAAAAACGGCGTCCATAATTGTTGACATTCTGCCCAAGTAAAAATATCTCTTTTGCACCTCGTTCAACAGCTTTTCTCGCTTCGTTTATGATTAAATCATCCGGAATGGAAATTTCATCACCGCGTGTTTTTGGAACGATACAAAAGGTACACTGTTTGTCACAGCCGATGGAGATGTTGATGTAAGCTTTGTAAGGGGATGTTCGAAAATCATCAAAAGCATATTCACTCTCATCATAGTTAATGTCAACTTCTACAGCCTTCTCTCTGTGTAGTACTTCGGCAATTTTTGAGACATTTCGAGCACCGAGAACAAAATTGACATAGGGAGCGCGTTTGATGATCTCTTCGCCGAGATGAGAAGCTGTACAGCCGCACACACCAATTTTTGCACCCTCTTTTTTCTTTTTGTTAAAGACACCGAGTTCTGAAAAGAGTTTCGCTACCGGCTTTTCTCTTACAGAACATGTATTTATCAAAATCAGGTCGGCAGATTTAAAATCATCAGTAGTTTCATAGCCCTCTTTCTCTTTGAGCGCTGCTATCATGTGCTCTGAGTCACGGGAGTTCATTGCACAGCCTAATGTTTCAATAAATAACTTTTTACTCATAAAACTTCCACTTAGCTCATTATGTGAACTTGGTACATGTAGTCATTGTCTGACAAACCGTACTTTACTTCGTTCATATAAAAACTTTTACCCTGCTCTTCAAAATGGTCCTGAAGTGCGAGTAGATCTTTATGAGAGTTTTCTCTGTCAAAATAAAAAATAATACTGTCATCTTTTGCAACGGCAGCTTCAATCTTTGCTAAATCAACTTTTTTTGGTTTTGCGTCCAAATCTGTTCTTGCTATTTTTAAATCCATAATGTTTCCTTATTAAAAGTTTTGCATTATACTTAAAATCTACTAAAACTTGGATTAAGGGCACTTCTAAAAACCCTAGTAACTCTCAGAGGGAAGAAAAAAAGATGAGATTGTGTAAAATCTTTTTCTTAGCGTAGCCATAGCTACGGTGAGTAAAAGTTTTATGCAAGATCGCTTTTTTTATCCCTCCCTTCGGGCTTTACAGAGGAGCCCACACTCAGCGTTATCCTTTCTCGTCTTAGCTATGGCTAGGGCTTCAAAAGGCTGCCTTGATTGTAAACTCCTCTGAAAAGCTGAGAGTCACTAGGGTTTTTAGAGGTGCCCTTAAGAAAAATTTGAGTATAATTTTATACTTCGATTAAGAAATCCCCCAATGTAATTACTATTGTTAAAAGATTTCTTACCAAAAAAGGAACAATTATGGAAAAAATATTAGACATTGCAGAAGCAATAGGACACGAAAAAGGGCTACAGCCTGAGAAAGTGCTTGAAGCGCTCAAGGTTGCATTTGTTCAAACAGCAAAAAGAG
>JALVXQ010000105.1 GCA_027038255.1 Sulfurimonas sp.
ATACCCTCAAAAAAGCTGTTCATGATGTTATTGAAGAGAGAGAGCATAAGCTCACACCATCAAATAGTTCAAAAAGTGGGAAGTATGTAAGTATGAATTTGGATTTACTAGTCCATAATGAAGATGACAGAACTTTTATCTATGATGCGCTAAAAAAACATCAAGATATAAAAATGGTTCTTTAAAAAGAGGAAAAAATGATGGATACAAATGAATTAGAATTAAAAGTAAAAAAGGTATATAGTCATAAATTTAAAAATATTTCAAGAAGAGTTGTTAATGCTCTAAAAAGAGCAGAGATTGACCTAAATGAGCTAAATGTAAATGATATTAAAGCAGTTACGACAACTCTTGTTGAAGTGGAGACAAAATCTCTACAAAATGAGGTAGAAAATCTTTTAGCACAAAAAGAGAATATTGAAAGGGCATTAGAAAAAAAAGCAGATGAACTTCAAGAGGCAAAATATAAGATATTTCATGTTCTTGAAGAGGATGTTAAACCAAATGAAGATGTACAAATTGCTCTTCATCATATAAAACTCCAATCTATTGATTTATACGATATGTTAAGTGAAATGGTAGAATCTGCCATTGTTACATCTTTAGAAAAAGAGCAAGATGGTGATATTGATGAATCACTTAAAGAGGTAATAAAAGAAATTACATTTGAAGCTATAAAAGAGGGTTCTTTAAATACAATTCGTGTGCGTAAAATTCTCTCAACTATTTTAGCAAGTGCCATAGAAATTGCAGAAGCAACACCAACAAAAGCTAATGCAATACTTCGTTTAACTCTAAAAGGTATGCGTGCTGGTTTAATGAAATCTATTGATAGATTTAAACAAAGAGTTGCCTATATGCCAATAGAAGCGAAACATATTCTTATAGAAGATTATGACACCATCATTGAAGATTTAAATCAAACAGATACACTTTTTTCTCAAATCATTCTTACACAAGCAAGTGAAAGTTCTCAACTACTTAGAAAAATGCTAATAGAGATTAATAAAGAGATGCGTTATGATTTAGAAGAACTTGTAAATATCTCTAAAGAGACAGCAGATGTAATTCGCAGTAGATTTTCTAACTTTGCTAAAGGTGCTGTAAAAAAAGCAGATGTTGCCATGAAATCACCAAAAGCAAAAGAGGCAAAGCGTATAGGTGTACAAGCTATGGAAGCTGCACGAATAGTTCTTGGCTCAGCTATGAAATCGGCTAAGGGTGCTATGGAGAAGAGAGAAAAATAATAAGATTTGCCATCATGATTTCCCTTATTGTAGTTGTATATATACGAATACAACTATAGGGTACATTATCTTAAAACATTATTGATTTTTTTATCTATAATAACGCTCTACACCATCCATTTTAGAACCCATATTTAGAAGAAGCATATCGGCGATTACAAGTGCAGCCATTGATTCACATACAACACTACCTCTAATGGCTACACAAGGGTCATGTCTGCCTTTGAGTGCAAAATCTACCTCTTTATTTTCACTTGTAATTGTGTGTTGTTCTTTAAAGATAGAGGGAGTTGGTTTAAAATATACATTAAGTACAATATCTTCACCATTACTAATTCCACCTAAAATACCACCAGCATGATTTGATTCAAAACCATCTGCACGAATAGCATCATTGTTTTGAGAACCATACTCTCTTGAACTAAGTACACCATCTCCGATTTCAACAGCTTTTACTGCATTTAAGCCCATCATAGCATCTGCTAAAACACCATCAAGCTTATAATATAGTGGTTGTCCTAAGCCTATTGGAGTGCCTTTTATGACAACACGAGCAACACCACCAACAGAATCATAAGCATTTTTAGCATTTAAAATAGCCTCTTTTTGTGCCTCTTCTTTGTTTTTGTCAAGTGCATAAATAATACTACTCTTTGCACCCTCATAATCAAAAACTTCACTTTTAATCCCAGCTACTTCGCTAATACCACTTACAACACTAATGTTTAATTTTTTAAGCATTAACTTTGCAATAGCACCAGCTGCCACTCGTGCAGCAGTCTCTCTTGCAGAACTTCTTCCTCCACCACGATAATCACGAATGCCATATTTATGAAAATATGTAAAATCAGCATGCCCAGGGCGAAATACATCTTTAATATTTGTATAATCTTTTGATTTTTGATTTGTATTGTAAATAACCATAGCTATTGGTGTACCTGTACTTTTACCCTCAAATACACCACTCAAAATTTCTACTTTATCAGCCTCTTTTCTTGCTGTTTCAAACTCACTTTTACCAGGCTTTCTACGGTCAAGTTCACTTTGAATATAATCTTCATCAATTTCTAAACCTGCAGGAACTCCATCGAGCAAGCATCCCAAAGCTCTCCCGTGAGACTCCCCAAATGTTGAAAATCGTAACTTCATTCCAAAACTATTCACTATTTTTCCTTCTTCAACATTGAAACAGCAACCTGCGCTGCCTCTTGCTGTGCAATCTTTTTACTTTTTCCATTTGCTCTAGCGTACTCTTTACCCTCAATAAAGACACCAACTTCAAACTCTTTTTTATGATCAGGTCCTCTTGAAGCAAGCACCTTGTACTCAGGAGTAATACCAAATCGTGCCTGAGTAAGTTCTTGCAGTGTCGTTTTAAAATCACGGAACAGAGAATCAAGTGAAATCTCTTTGTAGTTTTCTTCAATCAATCGAATTGCTATCTCGTGTACTTTTTGCAATCCACCTTCCAGATAAATTGCACCCATTATTGCCTCAAAAGCATTAGATAAGAGTGATGATTTTTCTCTGCCGCCATTATTATCTTCTGCGTTTGAAAGTAATATATAATCTCCTAACCGCAGTGCTCTAGCCAATTTATCAAACCCTGTTTCATTGACTAAAGAAGCTCGTATTTTTGAAAGATTTCCCTCATCAGAATTTTTAAACTTCTTAAAAAGGTACTCACCCACAACTAAATCAAGTACCGCA
>JALVXQ010000106.1 GCA_027038255.1 Sulfurimonas sp.
TTGATGAGAAGGCAAGATACGTATGGTTGGAACTTTACCAACCACTTTTGGCAGAGTTAGAAAACGAAGGGATTTCAGTTGAGTATATTGAATCTTTTTGGGAGTATTTGAATATTTTTTCTATGTGGGTTGTCAATACTGAGAGTTAAAGTTCTAAAAACTTCTTCTCTCTTTTGGAAAAATAAGCGCATTTTGTGTAGCCTATTGCTTTTGCTATGGTGATGACTTCTTGATTATAAATTCCAACCTGCTCCGGTTTATGGGCATCAGAAGAGAACGTAATGTCTATTCCTAGTTTAAAAGCTTCTTTGAGAAGCTCTTTAGAAGGGTAGGCCTCTGCAATCGGTTTTCTGTATCCGGCGACATTTATCTCCAAAACCATATCACTCTCTTTAATGGCAGTGAGAGCGTTTTTGGCTATAAGTTTTATATCTTTTTTTGGCATAAATTTAAAAATTTTGATGAGGTCGAGATGACCGACAATATCGAAAAGTTTTGTTTTTGCCATTGCTTCGATGGTGTCAAAATATTTTTGCCAGATAACATCAATATCTTCATGCTCATAACGACCGATAAATTCAGGGTTATCAAAGCCCCATTCATCGATGAAATGTACAGATCCTATGAGATAGTCTACATCTGCGTGAAGTACTCTCTCATCCATATGTCCCGGAAGATAATCAACCTCATAGCCCAAAAGAATCTCTATTTTTTCTTTGTAGTTCTCTTTTGCTTCTTTTACCTTTGTTTCATACTCCTGCATATCTTCAAATTCCATGCGATATTCAGGGTCAAAATCCATAGGGGCATGGTCTGAAAATCCAAAGATTTTTGTCCCGCACTCTAAGGCTGCTTTAATGTACTCTTCTATTGATCCCTCAGCATGATTACAAAGCGGTGTGTGGTTGTGTAAATCTACTATCATAATTTTTCCGTAATATATTTTATGCTATTATAGTGTGAATTGATAAATTAAACGAATTTTATGATGGAGAACCCTGATGACGCAAGAAGAATTAGATGCATTGATGAATGGTGGTATGGATGAACTTTCAGAAGATGAAAGTACTCAAGAAGAGGCAGATGAAGCCACAGAGAGTACAGGTACAGCGGACGAATCTACGGCTGAAGATATCTTAGAAGAAAATATTAAATCTGCAACATTACCGCTTCCTGCGACTGATGAAAATAAAATGGTGCACCAACTTGATGATGTAACAAAAGAGAGTGAAGAAAAAGCGAGTGAGATTTTTGACATCATTGAGACGATAAGCAATGAGTTGATGGAAAAAGAGGACTCTCTGAATGTTATTTTAGAAGTGCTTAACGCTAATATTGCACTTTTTGAAAAATTGAGTGAAAAATTTCCTGATGTAGAGAGTTTTCAGACACAGCTTACGGAAAATAAAAAAGCAGTTGAAGTAGCCAACGAAACAGTTGAGGTGCTTCAAAACAGCGGTGATTCAATTATGAATGTGATGGATATTATGCAGTATCAAGATATTCACAGACAAAAAATCGAACGTGTCATTAATGTAATGCGTGCGTTATCCAAGTATATGAACACACTCTTTGAGGGTAAGATTGAGGACGAAAAGCGTGTCTCTTCTGCAACACATATAGAAGGTGATACACATAATGATGTGGCCTCTACAGAAGACATTGAAGCGCTTCTCGCGCAGTTTGGACAGTAATGAAAAAAGTTGAGTTACTCTCTCCTGCAGGAACTTTGGAGAAATTAAAAATAGCTTTTGACTATGGTGCTGATGCAGTATATGGCGGCGTGAGTCACTTTTCACTTCGCATCCGTTCTGGGAAAGAGTTCTCTTTTGAAGATTTTGAAGCAGGCATCAAATATGCCCATGAACGGGGTAAAAAAGTCTATGCTACCATTAACGGGTTTCCGTTTAATTCACAGTTGAACCTTCTTAAAAAGCACATTTTAAAAATGGCAGAGTTACAACCGGACGCATTCATCGTAGCCACACCGGGTGTTTTAAAACTTGCACATGAACTTGCACCCGACATGCCATTGCATCTCTCCACGCAGGCAAATGTTATGAATGTACTTGATGCTCAGGTCTATGTAGATATGGGTGCTACACGTATTATTACTGCACGTGAGATAAGCCTCAAAGACCTTAAAGAGATTAAAAAAGAGTTGCCTGAACTTGAACTTGAGGTTTTTGTCCATGGCTCTATGTGTTTTGCATACTCTGGACGCTGTCTCATCTCGACACTGCAAAGCGGACGTGTGCCAAATCGTGGAAGCTGTGCAAACGACTGTCGCTTTCCTTATGAGATGTATGCGGCAAACCCTGAGACAGGAACACTCTTCAAGCTTGAAGAAGAAGAGGGTGTCGGAACGTACATTATGAACTCAAAAGATTTGAATCTAGCTTCACATATAGAAGAAATTTTAGATGCAGGTGTTGTTGATTCGGTAAAAATAGAGGGACGAACAAAAACAGC
Source organism: Sulfurimonas sp. (assembly GCA_027038255.1). Taxonomy (GTDB): domain Bacteria; phylum Campylobacterota; class Campylobacteria; order Campylobacterales; family Sulfurimonadaceae; genus Sulfurimonas. The sequence continues at coordinate 2,473 of JALVXQ010000106.1, forward strand.
GTACTATGCAGCCGTAACAGCAAAAGCCTACAGAATGGCGATTGATGATTATTATGCAGGCAAAATAGATACGCAAAAATATCAATATGAGTTGGAGTCTTTACAAAATCGTGGCTACACCGATGCTTACCTTATCTCCCGCCCTTTTGAAAAGCACGATACACAGTCGCTTGATTTTACAATGCAGTTAGGCACGCATCAGGTAACAGGCATAACAGATGAAGCAGGCACACACTATATGTGTAAATTTACAACAAAGCCGGGCGATGAGCTTGAAGTTGTCGCACCGCTCAATGCAGAGATAGCACTTGTAGATAATGAAACCGGGAGTACCTATGAGAGAGATGGAAAACTCTACCTCTCTTTTAAAGAGCTAAAAGATGCAAAAGGTAAAATTTGGGAAGCTGTTCACAGTGGTAATATTAACCCTATAGCATTGCCGACAACTTTCCCTCCGTTTACATTTTTTAGAATTCCTGCACATGATGATATGAATACGGCACCAAAAAATTAGTGTATAATTTTATCATTAAAAGATAAGGAAAATGTATGAAATTTATTTCGATTGTAATAGGTTCAAAAAGTGACTATGAGGTGATGAAGTCTTGTTCAGATACACTGGAGAGTTTTGGTGTGAACTATGAGATGATTATCTCTTCTGCACATCGTTCGCCTGAGAGAACGAAAGAGTATATAGCAAATGCAGAGAAAAAAGGTGCGCAGGTCTTCATTGCAGCAGCGGGAATGGCTGCACACTTGGCAGGTGTTCTCTCTTCTAAGACTGTAAAGCCTATCATTGGTGTTCCAATGTCTGCATCAGCACTCAGTGGTATAGATGCACTGCTTTCAACTGTACAGATGCCCGCAGGTATGCCTGTTGCTACTGTTGCCATAGGCAAAGCGGGTGCGATTAACTCTGCGTACCTGGCGATGCAGATTTTAGCACTTGATAACGAAGAGTTGGCAATTAAACTGCAAGAAGATCGTATTGCAAAAGCGAAAAAAGTTGAAATGGACTCTTTAGAGATAGAGACAATTATAAAATAGTACAAAAAAGCAGGAGAGAAGTATGAAATGGATGAGCGACGACGAATACAGTGAACTGACGGGCTTAGAATTATCAGCTATTGATGATTTGATAGAGCGTGGAAAGCTCACTGTTAAAGTTGAAGATGGTGTGCGCTACATTGACCCATCAAAAGGCGCTACAGAAGTCATAGTTCCTGCAAAACTCAATGAACTCAGTGAAAAGAATAAGCATGAGATGCTTGTTCAGCCTGAGTTCGTTGAAAAGACCATAGGCACAATCATTAATCTTCATGAGAAAGTTCTTGATGCAAAAGATGAGACACTTGAAGCTGTACGCGTAGAAAATGAGTTCTTGCGTGAGGCTTTGGCATCGCTTCAAGAACTTTATGATGAAGACAGACAAACAATTCATACGCTTCAAGAACAACTTAAACTCTCTCAGCAGGAAGTTGAATTTATGAGACGCAAGTATAAACTGATGTGGAATAAAGCCATAGAAGAACATACTGACAACAATTAATGAAAATTTCCCAAGAGTGCGTTAGTTGCATCATCAATCAAAGTCTCAAAGTCGCTCACGCAATAGGAGCCGATGAAAAACTGCAGACATCACTGCTTAAAAGTGTGACACAGATGAGCCAATCATTCTCTTTTGCCTTGACTCCACCGGAAATCGCAGCAGATGTGTATGAAAAGATGTCACTGCTAGCAGATAAGCCGGATCTTTATGATGAGGTAAAAAGAGTCTCAACACAAAAAGCACTCTCCTTTGTTCCTTTTTTAAAGAAAAAGCTACAAACATCAGACAATAAACTTCTTACAGCGACAAAAATCGCAGTAGCGGGGAATGTTATAGATCTCGCAGCTGCAGTAGAGTTTGACCTGCAAGAGGAGCTTGAGAAGATTTTTGATACTGCATTTGGGCACGATGACTTTGAGAATTTTACACAAGAGTTGGAAATTGCCAAGCGTATTCTTGTCATTGGAGATAATGTCGGTGAGCATATTTTTGATTATATGTTCATTGAAACCCTGCAGGAACTCTACCCTGAAACAAAATTTTCTTATATGGTGCGTGGTAATCCCATCATCAATGATGTAACGATGAAAGAGGCAAAAGAAGCAGGTTTTGAGACTCTGTGTAAGCTTATTGACAGTGGTGTAAATACTCCGGGGTTCACTTACAACCGTGCCAATAGCTATGCACAAAAAGTCTTTGATGAAGCAGATTTAGTCATCAGTAAAGGGATGGGAAATTATGAGTGCCTCTCTCCTTCTCATAGAGATAACATCTGCTTCTTACTGAAAGTCAAGTGTGATGTTGTTGCAGCTTCTTTGGGTCAAAATGTCGGGGATATTGTTTGTAAATTAACAAAGGAAGGAAAAGAATGATTAAAAAAATATTATTGAGCACTATTTTGTTAGCAGGCAGTTTATTTGCAGAAACAAAAACAGAGTACCAGATTTCTTTGGTTGGCATGAATATGGACTACCGTGAATATGATAGAAATGGTGTGTTACTAGACAGTGAAAAGTCAAATTTCACAGATATTACAGGTGCAGAGTTTCAATACAGATATTTTTTAGATGAGTATTCAAATATTGCATTGAACATAATGGGAGTAGAAGGTGATACAGAATATGTAGGTGCATATATAGGTTCTGGATTAGGGTATGGCTCCGTTGTGAGTACAACATCCAATACTATTCGTGATATTGCCATTGAATACAATGCAAAAAATATGTCAGATTTGGGTGTGATGATGCTTGGAGGGATAGGTGCTGGTTATAGATATTGGCAAAGAGAACTCTCTAGTACACAAATTGAAGAGTACACATGGTACTCTTTGCGTGCCAAAGTCGGTGTAGAGTATCAATATGCAAATAGTATAACGATAGATTTGATACTGGCGTACCAGTACGGTATTGATCCCCGCATGAAAGCGAGTGGATTTAGTAGTGATTTCAAACTTGCATCTGCTAACATTTTACAAGTTTCGATTCCTGTGCGTTATCGCGTGAATGACGTTTTAGATTTAAGTTGTGCATATGTATATGAATATCAAAAGATTAAAGAGTCAGATGTTGTGTATGATAGCAGCGTTAACGGCTATGTAGAGCCTGATAGTAGAGCATCAAACCAATATCTGAAAGTCGGGATGATATTTAAATACTAAAAAAGTCTCTTTAGATATAATACGAAAAACAAAACAAGGCAAGAGAGAATGATAACTTTTAGTGAGATGTTACTTAAACTTCAAGAATTTTGGATGAAACAGGGGTGTAATATCGTACAGCCTTATGACATTCCGGCAGGTGCAGGAACTTTTCATCCGGCTACGTTTCTGCGTTCACTCGATTCTACTCCTTGGGCAACAGCATATGTGGCACCTTCACGCCGTCCGACAGATGGGCGTTATGGAGAAAATCCAAATCGCCTTGGTTCATACTATCAGTTTCAGGCAATTATAAAGCCTTCACCAGACAATATTCAAGAGCTTTATTTGCAGTCTTTGGAATATCTGGGACTTGATGTAAGCAAGCACGATATCCGTTTTATTGAAGACAACTGGGAATCACCTACACTTGGTGCATGGGGTCTTGGTTGGGAAGTATGGCTCAACGGTATGGAAGTAACACAGTTTACCTACTTTCAACAGGTAGGCGGCATTGAGTGTAGTCCTGTTACTGCGGAAATAACATACGGAACTGAGCGACTTGCAATGTACCTTCAGGGTGTTGACACGGTTTTTGACATCGTTTGGAATGTAGATAAAGAGGGGAACAAAACACTCTATAAAGATGTGCATAAAGAGAGTGAAATAGAGTTTTCTAAATACAACTTTGAAGTGGCAGATACAGCGATGCTTTTTGAAGAGTTTAATGCAAAAAGTAAAGAGTGTCTCAGAACACTTGAAGCTGGTCTGCCTCTGCCTGCGTATGATCTGTGCATGATGGCATCGAATGTATTTAATGTTTTAGATGCACGAAAAGCTATCTCTCAAACAGAACGACAAAACTACATCTTAAAAATTCGTGAACTCTCACGTGGATGTGCCGAACTCTATAAAGCACAGGAAGAAGAGCGAAACAAAAGAGTCAACGCGTAAATCTTTCAATTTGACATATTATTTATGTTAAGTAACTTTTTTGCTGTATAGTATTTAAAATAGTATGCATGAGGAAGTTATGAAATTATCAAAAGAGCAAGAAGCAAAATTTAAAAAACTTGGCATTGGCACAGTAAGTGAGCTTGCTCTTTTGATTCCTCACTCTTATGAAGATTGCCGCATTAATGAAAAACTTACTCCTCACGCAGCACAGATTATTGACGCTACGGTTGAGTCTGTTCATCGTGCACCCAATTCCATTCAAATAACTTTTTTTGCGCATAATTTTGGTCATAGTGTCACCGGAGTATTGTTTCGTCCCAAGCCTTATATGATGCATCAGTTTAAAGTAGGTGAGAGAGATTATTTCTACGGTATGATTGAGTGCAAAACTGGGCACTGCTCTATGAGTATGCCTCGTAAAGTGACCAAGGTCGGTGCTATTACTCCAAAGTATAAAACTGCTTTGCGTAGTGATGTAATGGCACGATTGATTACAGAGTGTGTAACTGTGCAAGCCCTGCGTGAGGAGGGTATTGCTGAAGATATAGCGAAAGAAGTTGTCTGCTTACATTTTCCAACAGCAGAGATTTTGGAACAAAAAGAACTTTCACAAAAAGCAGTAGAAGCATTAAAGTATTTGGAACTCTACACTTATATGAAAGCATTTGCACGCAAGCGAAGATATTTTAAGCCACTTGTCTCTAAAGAGAGCTCTTATGAGACTTTTAGAGAAGGACTGCCTTTTACTCTGACAGATGAACAATTAAAAGCCATAGAAGAGATTAAAGATGATTTTACTCAAGATGTCGCGGCAAAAAGGATGATAGTCGGTGATGTGGGCAGTGGTAAAACGATGGTGATTTTAGCTGCTGCTTTTATGATGCTGCCACACAAATCAATTCTTATGGCTCCGACAACTATTTTGGCGAATCAACTCTATGAAGAGGCAAAAAAGTTTCTGCCTAATGTTAAAATAGCACTCGTAACAAACAGAACAAAAAAAGAGAAGTTGGATGGGTACGATTTTATCATAGGAACGCATGCGCTTTTGTTCAGAGAACTGCCTGAAGTAGCTTTGGTTATGGTGGATGAACAGCATAGGTTTGGTACGAAACAGCGTCATATGTTAGAGAAGCTTGTAAGTTCAGGAGAAAAGAAACCACACTATCTGCAATTTTCTGCAACACCAATTCCTCGAACACAGGCGATGATAGAGAGTGCGCATATTGACGTGAGTCTCATCACGTCAACACCATTTAAAAAAGATATAGACTCCAAAGTCATTCACAAGAGTGACTTTCAAGCTCTTCTCACGCAGATAAAAGCAGAAATAGCGAAAAATAATCAGGTTCTTATAGTTTACCCATTGGTGCAGCAGAGTGAAGTGCTGGAGTATCAGAGTATTGATGAAGCACGGAGTTATTGGGAGAGTAATTTTGAGAATGTTTATGTAACGCACGGTAAAGATAAAGAAAAAGAGCAAGTACTGCTGGATTTTAGAGAAAAAGGTTCTATTCTCATCTCTACAACAGTTGTGGAAGTGGGCATATCACTGCCGCGTCTCAGTACTGTGGTCATTGTGGGTGCTGAGCGATTAGGTCTTTCAACGCTGCATCAGTTGCGTGGCAGAGTCAGCAGAACAGGTCTTAAAGGCTACTGCTTTTTATATACAAACCAAAACTCTTCAGAACGCCTGGAGGAGTTTACACGGACTACAAGTGGATTTGATATAGCAAACTTGGATTTGAAATTTAGAAAAAGTGGTGATTTGCTCAGAGGAATTTCACAAAGCGGTTCAGCATTTAGATGGGTGGATTTTGCAGAGGATAGTGCGATAGTACAGAGGGTAAAAGAAGATTTACTTCTTTACCCAAACTAGTTTTTAATAGAGACCGAATTTACCATCATTTCTTTTGTATAGAACACGTGTTTTTTGCTCATTGTCTGCAAATATTTCAAACATTTTACCGCTCTTTTTAAGGTCATTTAAAACATCTTCAACCTCACGTGGTTTGTAGAGGTCAAGTTCTACAGGGATGATTTCATCTTCCATCTCTTCAACTACCTCTTTTACGCTGACAGCTTCCGCTTTGATCTCATTAAGACCTACTTTTTGGTGGTCACTCTCTTTGTCATGAAGACGGCGCATAGCTTTTTGTGCTCTTGAAGCCGCTAAGTCAATGGCAACATACAGATCTTCATCACTCTGCTTGATTACAATAGTATTTTTGTGTGCAAGGTTGATAACATACTCAACAACTGAGTGATCTTTACCTTTTTTTGACTGTGTGGATACAATCACATTGACTGAAATAATGTCTAAGTTAAATTTTTTGAGGGTTTCAACAGATGCTGCAATATGCTCTTTGATGGCATCGGTAAGCTCTAAGTTTCTTCCTGTCATTGATGTATTCATAATGAAATCCTTTAGTTTTTTTTCATTATATCACGAAAAAGTTTACAATGAGGGAAGATTTATAATTTTTGTATTGTTCTTCTGAAATATCTTAAGGGTTCGGTACTGATAGTTGTGTCATTCACACTAACGGCTATATCAAGCAAAACTGATCCATTTTGCTCAGGTGTAGTAACAATCGTAAAGACATTATCATTTACACTATTATCGTTTATGCAACCTGCAGGAAGAGGAGTAGTATATACATAGTTTGCCGTGATATTGACATCATAATACTCAGGGGTACCATCACCATTTAAATCTGCTTTATAATTAAGGTCATTATGGTGAGTACAAGGTCCGTCTTTGGCTATTTGTAACAGGGCATATTCTGCAGCAGCTTTGGCATAAAGTGATGCTTGTTCATAGAGATAAACATCAGTAGTTCTTTTCGTTGTTTGTGATGTAAGTGCAAGAGAGAGTGCCATGATGGTTGTTATAATAACAATGACTGTAATAGCCATAATCATGGCAAAGCCACTCTTTCTCTTTTTTAGTAAACTGTTTTTTCTTTGCATATTGAATAGTTCCCTTCGCCATTAGTGTCATATGATGATTTGCTACAGACTTGAATTTTTAAAATAGAACCGACTGTATTATATTGAAATGTACTGACGTTTTCCATAATAGTAGTGCTGTTACCATCAGTGTATTTTTCACCTTCCCATGGCTGGTAATCATACCAGAGCTTTAGTTTTGTTGGTTCTGCAGTATCTATTCCAATAGCATAGGCTGTCCATGCTAGTTGATAATATTCATAAACATCTTCCCCAGAAAATGTATTTGTATTATTTGTTGCACCATCTCTTGGAATGAGGTGTGTAATATTAGCATCTGTTTTAATTGGGTGCATAGTAAGGTTTTGCTCAGTTATTGCCTGTCCATCCCATCCAAATCCATTCTTTACATTACTATCTGAGCCTACAAAATATATGGCAGAATCATTAATGTCTGTGCCAGTGTTAGGAGAGAGTATGGTTATTAAATTATTAATTGCTGTTGTATTTGTTTCAGGTGATACCAATTGTGTCGCATTTGAGTTTGGGTGTCTAAGGTCTATAATAGCACTCCATAAGGGTGCTGTTTTCCCCCTAAAACTTTCATTAGCGATTCCAACCCACTCGAGTATAGTGTATTTACTTCTATTTGCGTCGCTTAGTCCAGAGATGGTTACTGGAGTTTCGAAGTTAGCGGAAAAATTATTATCGTTGGGGTTCCTTCCTATAACCGATGCTTTTATTCTATACTGCAGTCTTGCAGCAATCTGTTCAACGGCACTTTCACTCTTAGATTGGAGTTCATTGTTTATTTTTGAGAAGATAAATCCATTGTAAGCCTGTGCTAAAAATTCAGCACCAAATTTTGCTAAAATTCCCATCACTACTATAACAAAAATGAGTTCAATCATTGTAAATGCAAAACGATTTTTCATTAGAACATCCTTTTATAGTATTGAGGTTCACCAACGTTGGCACTTTGGGTATAAAGTTTTGTTACAGTATTACCATTACTATCTTTTACTTCAGCTGTTAAAATTTTTATATTTGTGTTGTTTGTATCAGGTGTCACAGAGAGTGATATTGTAAGATTTGTTTCTTTATAACCTGCCTCACCTCCTGTATTATCTGTATATAGTTGATGGGTATTTTCAAAATCTTCTAAAGCTTTTATTCCTGCAATAGTGCTGTTAGCATCAGAAGGCGGTGTTGTGTTGTTATCTAGACATCTTCTATGATATGGTTGATTGATCTGCCCAGGACGTAGTTTTGTTGTGCTATTGCAATCCCCATTAATGTTGATAACTCGTGAATAATCACTTACATTAATATCTTCCATGGAGTTGGCATCCCAATACCCTGTGCTGGCTTGCATAAGTTCAACTGATGCACCAAATATTGCCTCTTGTGCAAGGTTGTTCTCCATTCCTTTAGAATTTACTTGCATCATCATAGGCAGAGAGACAATAGCAATGGCAATCACAACAATGGCAAATATAAGCTCTATCATTGTAAATGCGGCTTTAAAAGCTTTGTTTACCACATTGTTCTCCTATTTGTTTTAATGCTTCCATTAGTATCTGTTGTGGCATTAGTTTCATGTTCCCCACTCCATTTACTTCCTGCTTTATTATATTCTACTTGAAAAGAATTTGTTGTTGCATTAGCATCATCTTCATTGTAAATTAACCATCCTGAAGCATTGACTTCCATTGTTGTTGTGTATGGGTAGCCTAAGCTTCCATCGTAAGTAAGTTGTACTGTAGCTGGCTTTGTACTATTCCAAAGAGGAGGGAAAGGGTAAGTTGGAATTACTTTATTTATACCATCCTGTTCAAAAACAGCAGTAGCATTTCCATCATTACTAGGACTATGTAGTGTATTTTGATACCATCGAATGTCGTCTACATGAAGAAGATTAGTGTTAACGGGTTTAATTGACGTATTTGCATCACATCCAGCTCCAAAACAGTAAATTTCATAGTAAATATTTGCTTTATATGGTGCATCATCTGGGACTACATAACGTTGTTTCCCTGCATGAGCACGACCATAGTAAAATTGAATTGGTATGGTTGTATTGAGATCTTTTTGCATTTTAGGTGTTTTGTTAGTAATGAGATCGGCATTAAAAAAGCAGTTAACACCCGTTTTACAATCTACACCATATGATAAAAATGTGACAGTTTTTGGATTAACAGTTCTTGATACATTTTTTTGGTAGTTCAGATTCAGATAGGTGTCGATGCTTCCATTTGATGTTTTGTAGAAGTGAGACTCGTTTGTATCAAAGCTAAACTGCACAGTATTCGGTGCAATATCTGTTCTATTGATATCTAAAGAAGCTATTGGCTGTGCGGTCGTTTTGTTAAGATCGTGAAATTTTGCAATAAAGTTGACATGGTTGCCCTCTGTATCATTTAAATCCCGGTTTGTTGTTTGAATTGTAATGGTTAAGTTCGTAGCATAGCATTTGTCAACAAAGTTATTGAGTGTAACATTGTTCTCTCCTAATGCTGCAATGGATCCATCAAGATGATAAGACATATTTTCATCATCTGTGTTATTTATGTCTGCCATATAGACAAAGAAACTATTGGTCGTATCAATAAGCTGATGGTTTATGCCAACACCTGGCAAGATAGCACTATTGGATGCCCCTGAGCCATTGATGTCAAATTTATAAGGAAAGAACGTGACATTATAGTCGTTGTATTTGATGTTTGCTTCA
>JALVXQ010000107.1 GCA_027038255.1 Sulfurimonas sp.
GAAGCATAAAGAGAAATTTTACAATTTTTTCATCTATAAAATTACTCGAGTATGCTCCAATTGGTGCAAAAACAAGCATAGCTACAGCAAGAGGAAATACAAACTTATAATCAACTACTTTTCTTTTGATGTTCATAATACTTGAAGTTATAGTTGTAGAAGCTCCAGCAAAAAGACCAACTGCCTTGGCAACATTAAAATCAAATCCTAAAAAACTGAGAATAGGAATAAGCGCAATACCTGAACCCGCTCCACCCATAGAAAATATGCTAGAGAGAACGAGTGTAATGAGTGAGTAGAGTATATAATCATGCATTTATAACTGCTATTTTATAGTAGGTGGTGTGATGTTCTTACCAAGGAGTGCATAGCTTTTTCCAACTCGCGCAAGAGGTGCATAATCAAGCGTGATTTTCTCTTTATCGCTAATAATTTCATCATCAATAAACTGTGCTTTTATCTCAACAATGAGAGGAATAGTTTTTGAGCCTTTAAGGTCTATTTCCTGATAAAATTCACAAAAAAATGCACTCGGTACACCTGCAACCATAGGAGGAAAACCTTCTACAATCTCTTTTGTTGCAATGTTAAACGCAGCGGCTTCACTCTCATTTGCAGCAAGCTCTTTAGAGCTAAAGTGCATCGCTTCAAGATGTGCCTCATCAACCATACAAATGGTGCATTTTTTTGTTTCACGCAGGTTTTTAAGTGTATCTTTTTGACTGCCATCACTCTTATGTCCAATGCTTACCATCATAGTGGCAGGTTCAGAACTTAACCCCATAAAATAGCTAAAAGGTGCAATGTTAAGAAGCCCCTCTTTATTTTGAGTGACAATCCACGCAATCGGTCGCGGGATGATTGTCTGTGCCATAAGCTGGTATTTTTGTGTGAGTTCTTTGTCAGTATAATCAACAATCATCTTAGAGCCCTACGATATGTTTGATATTGTCAATAATACCGTGTTTCTCTTCATCAGTTGCTTCGACCTTTTCTTCTTTAGGCCCTGTGTAAGCATCTTGAGGCATCTCATTTTCAGCTGTGCCATCCACATTTATGACATTTAAAGTGGGGTGAATAAGCTCACGCAGCTTTTTCTGCACGACCATTTTTGTTGTCATCAGACTCATAGAACATCCACCGCAAGCGCCAGTAAGTTTGATGTAAACTGTGCCGTCTTTTGATCCTAAAAGCTCTATTCCTCCACCGTGAGAGTTGACATACTCACTTACTTTTGGAATGTAGTTTTTTACAGCTTCATATATATCTTCATCTAAAAATTGCATAATTGTACCTAGTCAAAAATTTTTATAATTATAGTTGATAATATTTAAGATTATCTTACCTAATGATAATAATTATTTTATCTTATGTAGAAAAGAAGATAGAGTGTGTCGAAAATTTGACAAAGGGATATCCCTCTGTCATTGATATGATTATTTAAAAAGTCCGGTCATATACTCTTCAATGTCTCCGGGTGTTCCTGAGATGGACATAAACTCACCCATGCTGAGGTTTGGGTAGGCAATAGCAAGACAATATTTTGGATGCAAAATCTTCGCTTCATCTCCCTCTATCATCACCATATAAGGCAAAAATGCTGCATTTTTTTCACCTTTAATCTCAGAAAGATAGTACTTCTCACCTTTTTCAGTAGGCATGGCTATACCATAGAGTGTTGCATCTCCCACTTGCATTTTAAATATGATGTTATCTGCCGCATTTTTTTCAAGTTTGTCTGCAAGGTCTTTACCTTTTGCGACTTCAATCATATCTTCATAATAAGGCATACCCATCATAAAGTGGTATCCTGCGATGTCACCATCTTCAAGTGCCTCTTTGGAACCTTCAAGTTTTCCAAATGCACTTGTGAGTGTTGCATTGAGTTTTTTTGCATCCTCTGCATTGTAATCATCTTGCAAATAAGCGTGTAAAAAATACTCCGGATTTGTAAAAACAAGCTGGTTGTCCGCTTTTGAAACCATTACCTTTTGTACTGCTGCAAAGGCTCTCTCTTCTTTGGAAGCATCATTTTTGAGTGTTTCATTTGTGTAGGCGATAACATGATAAGCAGGATTTTGCATTGCATCATACTCTCCTACTATTTTCATACCATTGTCACGCAGGGCACTTTTGACATCTGTAGCACTTTTGTATGCCCCATATTCGTAACTACTGACATCTTCTGCCATAACTGTTGTTGTAAGCAGTGCTGCAATGAGACTACCAAGTAAGATTTTTTTCATTTTCTCTCCATAAGTTTAAGATTTGATTATTATAATTAATTATAGTTAATAAGTGTAGTTTTTTGAAACTTTATTTTTAATTCTGAAAAAATAGAGGAAAAAATCAAAAAATTTAGTTCATTTTAGATATAATCGCGTAATTTTATAAAAGAGAAATATAATGAATGTTAGAGAAGAATTTCTAAAATTTTTTGAATCAAAAAATCATACAAGAGTAGCATCGGCTCCGCTCGTTCCCGATGATGCAACACTGCTGTTTAACAATGCCGGAATGGTTCCGTTTAAGTCAATCTTTACAGGTGAAGTTCCAAGACCGAAAAATCCGCGTGCAACTTCATGCCAGACATGTATCCGCGCAGGTGGAAAGCATAATGATCTTGAAAATGTAGGGCATACTGCACGCCATCACACTTTTTTTGAGATGCTGGGTAACTTTAGTTTTGGAGATTACTTCAAAGAGGATGCTATTGCCTATGCGTGGGAGTTTATTACTGAAGTGCTGCACCTTGATGAAAGCAAACTTTGGGTAACTATTCATGAGAGTGATGATGAGGCAGAAGTGCTTTGGAAAAAGCATATTGCAGCTGATCGCATCATGCGTCTGGGTGACAAAGACAACTTTTGGTCTATGGGTGATACAGGACCGTGTGGGCCATGTTCTGAAATCTTTTATGATCAGGGCTCGGAACATTTT
>JALVXQ010000108.1 GCA_027038255.1 Sulfurimonas sp.
GCAGTCCCGTTAATGGCAGTCCCGAACCAGTAGCCGGTCAGGAAGCCAATCGAACCCATTCCAACCGCTTTTAGGACGCCCTTGACAAAGTGGCGTTCAGCCCTCTTCTTCTCACCCTTCAAGAGCTTAACAGCGTCCTCAGGTGGGAGTTCGATAACAACCTTTTCGCCTTCAACCATTTAGACCACCTCCCGTAAAAGGGTAGGGTGAGGGCTTAACGCCCTCACCTCTTCTCGATGCTCGAAAGCCAGCGAGCAAGCTTTCCGATGGTTTTGCTGGCGTTAGTGTCGCCAACCCTCGCCTTGTGCTTAGCGTAGATGCTCCAGACGACAGACTGTATGTTCTCGTTCTCGCCCATTTCGAGAAGGGCACGGGCGACCTCGTTCACGAAGGCGTAAACGATTGGTCTCTCCTGCCTGCTGAGGTTGTCCTTAACGGCAACCTTATCGGCTATCTTCTTAAGCAGGAGGACTGCACCGTATCTAAGAGCCCTCTTAGCCGTGTAGAGGGTTGCCTGATACTGTGCCTGCTCTACTGGGAGGCCACGTCCTATGAGCCTCTCATACATCTTTTGGTAATACTTCATAGAGCTCTCAACCGTCTCCTGCCTGAACTTCTTAGCCATACCGACACCACCTCCAACGGGTTGTCATACAGTATAGGGGGCAGTCCCCTATTTATATCTATTTACAGTATTCAAAAGCTAATAGTGGAAAATCTAAAAAGAAGACTGGAAAACCGTCCGATTATTGGTATAAGAGACAGTATCCAAGATTGTAAAGAATTCAAAGGAAACCACGCAATAGTGCCTTGAGCATTGGGTTTTGGCTCTCAGCCTCCTCTATACCCATTAGGGAAACGAGTTCGTCTATAACGTCCCGAGCCTCCTGCTGGACTTCTATGAACTTCTTAATCTTCTCGATACACTCTATAATGTCCACAAGGGACGTTTCACGGGCGAATTGGAGCAATTCTTCTTTTTTCTTCTTCTCCTGCTCTGCAATCTCCATAGCAAGCTTGTTCATCTCTTCAATCTCTTCCTGTTCGAGTTCCTCAGCTATGTCGTCAAAAGTTTCGGGTTCGACCTTCTCATCGGGCACCATACTCACCACCCACTTTCAATCATTTTTTTTTACGTGCACCTTGTTAAACAAGATGCAAAAAAATGAAAGTGATTAAAGGGCACAGGGCAGGTTCACGGGTTCACCACCGAGTTTACCGCTTTCAGCCATTCTTATGAACCTTACTACCCTCTCAATGTCGTCATCGAGTAGTGCAACCACGTCCTTACCCTTCTTCAGTATCACGGCTATGCCGTCAATCGCATCGAGGATTATAATCCTTTCCGGGCACGGTGGCAAACTCTGTGGCAGTTCATACCACTCTGGAGGTAGTGCCCTCGCTGGAACGTTAAGGCTTAGTATGAACCTCCAGAATTCCGGCTCCTCATTCTTCGGAAGGCCACTCTCAATGTCATACTGGCTTATAATCTTATAGAGCTGTCTTAAAACGTCGCAAACATCCCCAAGTGGTAGTGCGAACTCTCCCAAGTCCCCCCTAATCACGAAGTAAAGCTTCTTGTTCACGGTAACGGCTACTATGCTCTCCGCTTCAATGTCGAAGATGTCTTCAACGCCCCTTACCCTAACCAAAGTCATAAAAGCGTCGTTTAGGACTTCTGACGAGTGATAATACTGGACTTGCGGTTTACAGACCCTTTTAAGGTTCTTCTTCATCAGTTCTACCCTCTGCGAGGTTGGAACTCTTTTCTCCACTATCGTGGCTTCTTCCGGCGTTCCAACTGGAGTGGTTACTTCCTCGCCTTCACCCTTCTTTTTTATGGTTGCAAAGATTTCGCTAACGATTTTCCCAACGATTTGTTCTCCGGGCGTGTTCGACATTTTTCATCACCCCACGAAGGTTATAATCAGGAATGGATTGTTGTTTTCGACCTTAAGCTTTTCTGTAAATAGTCTCTTCGGTATGCCCCTTGCCGTGAAAACGTCTTGAAGCGGTTGGAGACTTATTTTAAAATCAATCTCCTTAAAATCGTCTGATAGTTTAACGGCAGTCTTAAACCCGGCCAATTCGAGTTTGGCTATCATTGGTTCCAATACTCTTAAATCAAAGCCGGCCAAGTTCCCACGTGCTTTAATGCCAAGTATTGGGGTTGTTTTGGTCGTGGCGTCATAGATTGCATAATCGAAAAGCTTACCAACATTGTCTTCCACGGTTTTACGGAGTTTTCTAAGGCTTATTATCATAGCGAACCTACGGCGTCCAAGTATTTGTATTTTGGTTGGGTATCCAAGTTTTATTAGCTGAAGTTGGGCGTCTTTTATTCGTTGGTCGTTCACCCATACCATTGAGCACCACCACGACTGTTATTAGCTATTTAAGTTAAAAAAGCTTATGGCACTTTTAGGGTGGTCAAAAATGGTGGTGGCTACTAAAGAGACTGATGAAGTTAAGGCTAATCGCCCAGTTGAGGTTTATCAAAAGCAACCCAGCGAAACTACGACCAAACAGGCTACTAATACGACTGACCAGCAGTCTAAGGGTAGTGCTGAGATAAGACCCGCTAACCAGACTGATAACCCGGAAGCACAGCAGGCTTTTGGCTTCTTACGTAACGTGGACAATGGAGAGCTTTACAACATCTACAAGGCGATTTTGATAAGGCTTTCAGAAGACCAGAACGTTAAGAAGTATCTGCCATACGCCATTAAACTCCTTAACCTACCAACTTACAGCCTTCCCAACAAGAACATTAGCGTGAAGTATAACCAAGAAACCGTAACGGTGAACGAGGAATACTTCCCAAAAACGATGGATGAAGCCTCGTTGGTCGCTTTATCCTACCTAATCGAGTATGCTTTTAAAAACGAGGCCAATAATTACAGCACTTTGCTATCGGGGTTCACGAACGCCC
>JALVXQ010000109.1 GCA_027038255.1 Sulfurimonas sp.
TGTTAAACTCAAATGGCACACCGCCTGCTTCACGGATCGCCTCTTTTACAATACGGCCGTACTCTTGAAGAAAAAAGTGTCCAGGAATAATGTCAATGTGAGAATTGGCAACCCCAATAAATGGTTTATCGAAATCTTCGTCTTTAAGACCTGTAGCTCTAAGTAATGAACGGTGAGGTGTTTTGTCAAAACCTCTTTTGATAGTATCACTGCGCATGAAATACCTTTATATAGTTTATTTATTTTCAAGATTATAGCGAAAACAAGCATCTCTTTAATAAATTAGATGAAAATTTTAAATTTAATACAAAAAGCCTTTACAAGTGTAAAAAAACTTGCTATACTTCCGCCCTACAACGTCGGAGTGCGGGAATAGCTCAGCGGTAGAGCACGACCTTGCCAAGGTCGGGGTCGCGAGTTCGAACCTCGTTTCCCGCTCCATTTAAACACTTTACAAAGTTTTCGCGAGAAAGTTTTTTAAAGTGTTGACGATTGTATTTGGTATTATGCCCGGATGGCGAAATTGGTAGACGCAAGGGACTTAAAATCCCTCGGTGGTAACACTGTACCGGTTCAAGTCCGGTTCCGGGCACCATTAAGAGTGGTGCCATCGCCAAGTGGTAAGGCCGCAGCCTGCAAAGCTGCTATCCCCGGTTCAAATCCGGGTGGCACCTCCACTCTTTTTATTGTTACACTTACATGGAGGATTGACAGAGTTGGTCGAATGTACCGGTCTTGAAAACCGGCGAGGTTAACGCCTCCCAGGGTTCGAATCCCTGGTCCTCCACCACTACCCCCCTAAAACAAACACTTTCAAAAACTTTTTCAAACTCAACGATACTACTTTTGTCTATACCTCAACGGTCATACTATAGAGAATTGACCCAATTTTGTCACACTACACACTTTTATCACTAGCTGTAATTAATATTAAGTAAAAACAAACTAAGATAGTGAGGCTTTATCAAATCCAATAAAAGACCAGTCCATGCCTAATACTATTGAATACCTAAGAAAAACTGCTGTTGATAAACTTTTTAGTATGTCATCCTTTCAAGATAATTGGGATACTTCTTGGAGAAATAGTATTGAAGTTAGACTAGGGCAGAACCCTTCTCCAAGAAATATCTTGGATTTAGGTGACCATTTAGCAAGTATTTTTGAAGCAACTGGTGTTGCAGGGAGAGCTCAAGCCCAAGTTTCAGCAGCGGGGCATACTTGGGAAGCTTTAGTTTGTTGGTATCTAAATCTTTGCTTGGCCAATACTAGAGTAGTCGTAATAAAACAAAGTAAAGAACTAGTCCCAGAACCGATTAGGGACGCTATAACTGTTTTATATGGTAACTTTCCATCAAATACTGAAGCAGACTTGATTGCAATTACATTTCCTGATGATTCTATGTATACTAATGACATTTCAAACTTAAATAGTACTAATGAACTTTCAGATCACGGGATAAATACCTTTACAAATAGGGGTCGTTTCAAATACAAAGAAATAATTGATTATTTAACCGCTAGAGATTTTGGTGATTGCGAAGTAAATGTAATTCAATGTAAAACAAACTGGAATGACAACTCACAAATACCTATGCTTTGGGATATGATCTATAGTGCTCAAGGTTTTAATAATCAGGTTCACGTAGGACGAAATGGATATAATGTAAATAGCTTAAATCATTTTTCTTATTCATTTGTAACTGTACCTACTGTTGATAGGAATAGGATTACTGCTAATTCTGTTCAAGTTAAAAGAGTAACTAATATGTCAGGTGGAAATTTTTGGGGTCATCCTACACAGGATGGTGTTGCTAAGTCTATAAAAGAGATAATTAATCGAAACTACTCCAATGGAACTAATAATAATGTACTAACTAATTCCCTACCTTCTGTATTACAAAATTTACAAGTAGACTTTTCGTATTTTAAGATTCTATAAAAGGAGTTTCTTTATATGCTCAGCAATTGCCTTAGCCATTAGAGGCGGTACTGCATTCCCCACTTGTGTGTACTGTGGTACATCAATCTTCCGTCTCGCTCCACCAGTTGTTTCCTTAGAACGAAACTCAAAGTAATCTGGAAATGATTGAAAACGTGCTTGTTCTCTGACTGTCATTGTACGAGGTGATAGAGGATGAATAACATCATCAGGAATACTAACAACCGTCGGAGAAGGAGCATTTAATTTAAGCGGCCTTTGAGAATGTTTTTTTGTACCTAAAAGAAGAATAATCTCTATTAATTCCTTTTTACTTTTCGAAATAATTTCACCATCAGGTGACACTGCAGGGAAGCTACACTTATCAAGCTCTACATCAATTTGTTCATAATAATTTTTATCACCTGTAGTAGAATATTTTGCTGCTAAATTGAATATTTTTGTTGTAATTCCATTCATAGAGAAGTATTGATATAAACGAAATCTTGCTTCCACTTTTTCAGAATGTTGCCGAAAATTATTATTTAAGAATGAACTATTTGTACCTTTTATAATCTTGTTAAAACCACTTTGACTATTGAGTTTTTTGATGTACTTTGCATTATCTATAGGTGTAATAAACAAATCTCCAATTGCATCCCGTACAGTCAAAATTTCATGCTCTTTTACGGTTGGTCGTGGACAAAGAGGAGAACCTTCATCTCCTTTAAAGTAGTTATCAGAGAACCATATATCGGTGGTTGCAAAAAGACCTTTCTTCTCTGCGATATCTTTTCTAATTCCAAGTAAAAGAACTCGTGGCCTGTGCTGAGGAACACCATAATGCATCGCATTTAATTGTAGTTCTTGTACAACGTATTGGGTAGATTCCTGATCTTCACCAAATCCCATTTCTAAAAGAGCTTTTATTTTAGAAAAAGGTGCATATTCATCGTGTTTATTAAAACGACGTCTCATACCAACAACATTTTACATTA
>JALVXQ010000110.1 GCA_027038255.1 Sulfurimonas sp.
CATCAGCATATTCCTAGTGCCTGGGGAACAGGTATCACATTCAGCGGTAAAAAAATTCTTCGTTTTGCAATCGTTTTTTACGGTTTTAGAATTACTTTTCAGCAGATTATGGATGTAGGTATGAGTGGTTTTACTGTTTCACTTATTATGCTTTCAACAACATTTTTACTAGGAACATATTTAGGAATAAAAGCATTTAAAATGGACAGAGAGACCTCTATGCTGACAGCTGCCGGTGGTGCAGTTTGTGGTGCAGCAGCTGTTCTTGCTACTGAACCTGTTTTAAAAGCAGAAGGCTACAAGACTGCGGTTGCAGTCTCTATGGTTGTTCTTTTTGGAACAATCTCTATGTTCTTGTATCCCGTACTTTATGCATCTATCATTGAACCGGCACAGGGTTTTTTACATATGACGCCGGAGCAGTTTGGTATTTATACAGGTGGTACTATTCATGAAGTTGCACAGGTTGTTGCCGTTCCTGCTTCCATTCCAACAGCAACAATTCATGATGTAATAACAACTGCAGGTGGCGCAGCGATGTCTGCAGAAGCACTTCATACACAAATGGCAAACTCTGCGGTTATTGTTAAAATGACACGTGTTATTATGATTGCTCCAATGCTTATTATTTTAGGTATTTACCTCTCTATGCAAGCGAAAAAATCTGGTAAAGCAGGCGATAAACTACAGCTTGTTATTCCTTGGTTCGCTGTATACTTCATCGGTATGGCAGGTTTTAACTCCCTTGACTTAGTGCCACATGCAATTGTTGGAACAATCAATCAAATAGATACTTTTCTTTTAACAATGGCTATGACAGCTCTTGGTATGGGAACAATTTTTGCAAAATTTAAAGGACTTGGACTTGCACCAGTTTATACTGCCGGTTCAATGTTTATATGGCTTGTTATTGGTGGTTTCATTGTGACAAAAGCGGTAACGGCTGTTTTATAATTTCGTAAAGCTTGCACTCTCTTTTAGAGCACTTTAGAAAACTATTTGAAAAAAGATTATATAATCTATAAATAGAATTTTTAAAGGAGCCAAAAAGAGATGTCCCCACTTCCAAACACACTTAACTCTTTTTGGTTATGGCGCGAAGTTTATGCAAAACTTGGCGTCTCCAACCCTGCTTACAAATACTGGAAAAATACTCAGACACTCAAACTCAATAACAAGTATATTTTTATTCAAAAAGATACGCTTCCAACAAAACATGCACATGTACAAGAGATTTTAACAGATCTCTCCGGATATCTTCCAATTAAGTATGCATCAGATCAGCTACATGTAAATGAACATTTGTTCATAAGCGATAAAATGAAGCTTCACAGGGAGTTTGAGTATAAGTTTGTAGAAGATGTGAAGTTTGTAAATATGAAGAAATTTTTTCGTGAAAACGGCATAGAAGTTGGACGCAACGCTATTATTCAGCTGGGAAGAATGAAAGATTTAGAGATAACTCCTGAAGCTACTTTTTATAATTTAAAAAATGATTATGGCATAGTGGTGTATAACTGATGGATATGTTCTTCATAGAGTTTCGTGACCCGCTCTTCTCCATAATAATCTTCTTTGCCATCATTTTTATCATAACTTTTTTCTCTTACTGGTGGGGGCGTTACAGACGTACTCAGGATTCCAAACATCTTGACAGATTTTTACGACAGTTTCGAGCACTCCCGTCAAAAGATGAGCTGCAGGTATTGATATCAAGTGGAGAGTTGTCTGAAAAATCGTGGCTGCTTTTGGCAAACTCCTACTATAAAAATGGCGATTATGAAAAAAGTATAGAGATTTATAATGAGATACTCAATGTTGGCAGCAGTGCAAATGCAAAAGAGACGATGTTTTTACTTGGTAAAACATACTTTAAAGCAGGTTTTTTGGAGCGTTCCAAGCAGATTTTTTTAGAGATACTTAAATCAAGTCCCAGAACACCACAGGCTCTACATTATCTTCTTTTGGTCTATGAGTATATGCGGGATTATAAATCTGCTTTAGAGGTCTTAGAACCACTTGATGAGTTGGATGAAGATATTGCCTTGGACAAAGCATACCTGCAGGTTTTAGAAATTTTAAGCAATGCGCAGAGCAGTGAAGAGCAAAAGATAGTGGATTTATTGGAGATATATCAGGAAAATCATCAGCTGAGTTATATTATTTTTGAGTATATCTTTCGTATTGATGCTAAAAAAGCATGGGAAAATCTTGATATTTCAAAGAGTGAACTGCTTGCAGAAGTACTTTGGAGTTGTGATGTAAAAAAGTTGAATTTAGATATAATTTCAAAAAATGCTTTCCTGCGTGAGCTTTACAGTGCCCGAGGAGATTTGAAACTTGCTAAGGGAAGCTCGGTTTTTGAGTTAGATATACTCATTAAACTTAATGGTAAAGCAAATGCAACACTCAGTTTTGAGTACATCTGCAGCAACTGTAAAAGTGTCTCTCCCTTTGCTTTTAGCCGTTGCAGCGCATGCCATGCTATTGACACGGCTATGGTAGAGTGGAGCGTCAGTAAAGATTACAGCAAGGATTTTGGTGAAGAAAATAACTCTTTTCAGTGATGGAAGTGCCCTTGGAAACCCTGGTCCCGGAGGTTATGGTGTTGTATTGCGATATGGGGACAAAGAGAAAGAGCTCAGTGGTCAAGAAGCCCATACGACGAACAATAGAATGGAGCTAAAAGGTGCTATCGAAGGCTTGAAGGCTTTAAAAGAGCCTTGTGATGTCGATATTGTCTCGGACTCTTCTTATGTCGTAAAGGGTATTAATGAGTGGCTGAACGGTTGGATAAAAAAAGATTTTAAAAAAGTAAAAAATCCGGACCTCTGGAGAGAGTATATAGAAGTGGCAAAACCGCATAAAGTTCATGCAATTTGGGTTCGCGGTCATGATGGACATGCTGAAAATGAGCGCTGCGATAGACTTGCACGTGATGCAGCACAGAGAGCAAAGGATAATTTGTAAATGAGGATAGTATGCATAAAGAGATAGAGACGTTAGAAGAAAAATTAGGATATGAGTTTAAAGATAAAAAGCTCATTATCGAAGCGCTGACACATAAAAGTTATAAACAGCCCTACGATAATGAGCGCTTGGAGTTTTTAGGAGATGCTGTTTTAGATCTCGTAGTAGGTGAGTATCTTTTTACAAAATTTCGGGATTCTGATGAGGGAAAACTCTCAAAAATAAGAGCTTCGCTTGTGAATGAGACAGGTTTTGACAAACTGGCACGGGCACTGCATTTAGGTGACTATATTTTGCTCTCCAATGCAGAAGATAACAATGGAGGCCGTGAAAAGTCTTCACTGCTCTCCAATGCTTTTGAGGCAATTATGGGTGCAGTATATCTTGAAGCAGGGCTCAAAACAGTTGAGAAAATTGCCATCAGACTTATTGAGACAAACCACGAAGAGATATCTCTGGCTTCTCTTTTTAGAGATTATAAAACAACATTGCAGGAGCTCACGCAAGCACGTTTTGGCATTACACCGGAGTATAAAGTGATTGCTTCACGGGGCCCTGACCATAAAAAAGAGTTTGAGGTGGCTGTTTATATAGAAGATAAAGAGTACGCACGTGCAGTCGGTAAAAGCAAAAAAATAGCACAGCAAGAGGCTGCAGAATTAGCGGTAAATATGCTCAAAGAGGAAAAATAGTGAACAGTTTTGGAATGAAATTACGATTTACAACATTTGGTGAGTCGCACGGTAAAGCACTTGGAACTGTTTTGGATGGTGTTCCGGCTGGTTTGGATATAGATGAAGCATTTATTCAAAGTGAGCTAGATCGACGTAAACCGGGCAAGAGTGAGTTTGAAACAGCGAGAAAAGAGGCTGATAAAGTAGAGATACTTTCTGGTGTTTTTGAAGGCAAAAGCACAGGCACGCCGATAGCTATGATTATTTACAATACAAATCAAAAGAGTAAAGATTACTCAAATATAAAAGATATTTTTCGTCCGGGACATGCTGATTTTACCTATTTTCATAAATATGGCTTGCGTGATTATCGTGGTGGTGGAAGAAGCTCTGCCCGTGAAACTGCCGCTCGTGTAGCTGCAGGTGCCGTTGCAAAATTGATGCTGCGTGAGCTTGGGATTGAAGTACTGAGCGGCATTAGTGAAGTGCATGGCATAAAGGCTGAGAAGTATGACTACGCTCGCGTGAATGAGAGTATTATCTATGCCCTTGATGCAGAGGTAGAAGAGGCACAAAAAGCAGCGATTTTAGAGGCAAAAAATAGACATGATTCTGTCGGTGGTGTCTCCCGTGTACTTATTAAAGGTGCTCCTGTTGGACTCGGTCAGCCGCTCTATTATAAACTTGACGGCGTGCTTGCAGATGCGATGATGGGTATTAATGCAGTCAAAGCAGTTGAAATTGGTGATGGAGAGCTGAGCTCACGTGTTTTAGGCTCGCAAAACAATGATGCAATTCGTGCTGCTGGATTTGAATCCAATCATGCAGGCGGAATCCTTGGCGGTATCAGTAACGGTGATGATATCGTACTTAATGTCTACTTTAAACCAACCCCTTCAATTTTTCAAGAGCAGCATACGATTACAACTGCAAACGAAGAGGTAGATTTCGCACTTAAAGGCAGACATGACCCTTGTGTCGCTATTCGCGGGACTATTGTTTGTGAGGCTATGGCTGCACTTGTCATTGCAGATATGCTTCTTTTAAATATGGGTTCAAAAATGCAGAGCGTCGTTAAATATTATAGTTAGCGTGCTACATTGTTCAAGCCATTACCTCTTTTGGTTATAATCGCATAATAATTTATTATAGGAGTATTTTTGAATCTTAAAAGTTTTTTGTGGGAATATGGAGAAAAAGTTCCCGGATATGACGTAACAGTCATTAATGAAAGAGAAGCTAGAGCAGCAGCCGGAATACTTTTTGCATTGGGAATGATGGTTATTTTTGTCGGTATTGGCTATGGGCATATCATAGTGGCACGTGTCTATTTGGCCTTTTTATGGTTTGATTTCTTAGCAAGAGTCATCAGTCCAAAGTATTCTCCTTCAATGTTGCTTGGAAAATTTGTTGTACGTAATCAGAAGCCGGAATATGTCGGTGGGCTGCAAAAACGCTTTGCATGGACACTTGGCTGGATCATCGCTTTTCCTATGGTCTACTGGTTTGTACTCCACTGGGATATTACTTTTTATAAAGTCTTAATCTGTGTACTTTGTCTCTCTTTGATGTTTTTAGAGACTGCTTTCTCTGTATGTGTTGGTTGTATGATATATAAAGTTATTACAAGAAAAGATCCGCATCATTGTCCGGGAGGCGTATGTGAGATACAGAAAAAAGAGCCTATTCAAACATTTAATCTTATGCAGGCATCCATTGCAATTGTTACTTTTGTCGGCCTCATGGTAGGTACGTATCTTTTTCTTGCTAATACAGAATCAAAAACATTTTTTGGTCAGTTTTTACATGAAGCGGTTTTGACAAAGCAACAGCTTCAAAAAGAGAAAGATGCAGAGTTTGAAAAAGAGTCGCAGAAAGCATTTGAAAGTGATGACTTTTAAATAGTCAAAGAGAAGAGCGGACTATTCAGTCTGCTCTTGAAGTATCTTTTTAATCATTCCCTGTGCTTGTTTAAGCGCTTTTATAGATGTTTGATCTTGAATATTAAGTGTTGTAATCCAGTTCTCAACGCCTAAAAATCCCATATGCATTTTGTTTTCACCTTTTTTCTTGTAAAGATAAAATGAACAAGGTGCCCAAGCACCAGCTTCTGGATGGTATTTTGACACAGGGTAGATAACGTCAAATTTACAGATAGAGTATGTATGATAAAAGTCATATTTATGGTAGTTTTGATCATCAAATAGCTCTTCTTGGACATTTGTATAGTTTGGAAATAAAAAGCCTAAAGGCTCCATTTCTCCTTCAAATTCTGCTTCAAAATCATCAATATAGTCATCAATGCTTGCACCATCATCCAAATCAATAGCAGCAGTAAAATTTACCTGTAGTGGTTTGCCATTATGTGAAGGTGTAAAGTAAAGTTTTTTAAAATGACCATTGGGCATCGCTTTTCTAAGCGCTTTGTGTATAAGTGCTGCGTATGCTCTTAAGTCCGAATCACCTGAAGGAATCTTTGTAGCTCTTGCCATTCCATTGTAGGTGAGTGTAGAGATATTCATACTCCCATCATCATCTTGCCATATAGACATGCTTAAAGGGGTTAATGCACCAAATTCTGGATACTTTTTTAGGAGTTTGAAAGTGAGTTCATTGTTGGAAAACATTGCTAAGTTGTATATTTTATAGTGGAGTTTTGCAAATCTTTTTGAAAATGGAATATTCATGTCATTGTTACCGGCAACACTGAGACCTACTGAATCAAAAGCAGCTTCTATACTTTTAGTTGTTACTTTTTTGTCTTTATTTGCTGTTGTATATATTTGAATATCTTGTGTCGTTGTTGCTGCTTGAGCATTAAATGTGAGTGATGAGAGTGTGATGAGCGCTACTGCCAGATGTGTAAAGAGTTTTTTCAAATCTTCCCCTTAAAATATCAATATATCTAACTTTAGCATCATTTATATATAAATAATATTAATAAGTTTAGATTTTTACAGCATCACCAATTTTTATAATTGCTGGACCGCTGATTACTTTGGCAAAAATTCCCCTGTCATTTTTAAGGAGTTTTGGAAGTTTGGCATTTACACTTGAGAGACCCTTGCAGAGAGTACAGTTTTGTGTAATCTCTAAAACTGTATCCCCAACTGTTAAGCGCTCACCAGGAAGGAGATGGTAAGGGCTGACGTCTACAAGAAGATTTTCCCCAAGAGAACCTTCTTCAATCTCTATATTGTTCTTCTGCGTGAGCTTATAGCTGTCTGTTGCCGTTATTAAAATGGCACGTTGCTCATCTTTTGCATAAAATTTATCGCCAATGATACCTGCTGCATCTACCTGAATCTCCTGAGGTCTTTGACGTGTTTTATTGTCATCATCTTTTGTAATAAAAAGTGTTACTACTTTTCCTTGCATTGCTTGTCCATTTATTTATATCACCGTTTTTACAAAGTCTATTATTGTATTGTTATTTGTAGAGTTTGAAAAAAGAGTGTCTTGAAAAAACTAATAATAATTTTGAGGTTAATTATCTGTGTATTGTAAAAAGAAGCAGCCAAAAGGCCACTCTTTAAGAGAGGTGAAAAATCAAAAATTATTTGATCTTAGCCTTCCCTTTGTAAGTTTTCCCTTTAAGGTCAACTGCTACAAGCTCTACTTTGTCACCTTTTGCTCCGATTCCTTTGAATTGGAATTTAAAGATAGGGTTTTTTGAGAGGAACTGAGAAGTTGACATATCAGCTACAGTCTCACCATTGACAGTTGCAGTTAAGTGAGTAATGAAATTTGCATTGTCTCTACTACCTGTTTTCTTCTCTGCCATATTGTATGTCATCATTGGATGTTTGATCATCGCCTTAACACTTACAACACCATTTTTTAATTTTGCTTTTGCTTTAATACCAGCCATTATATTTCCTTAATATTTTATTTTTCTGCTTAAAAATTGGAAAGGATTACCCTTCACATCCACCAAGTGCAACATCTAAAGTTTTCTTAGCAGCATAAAGTTTTCCATCTTTACCTTGAGCTACGATAGTAATAGTACCAGATTTAGCCATTTTGATTTTGACAGAGTATTTATTTACACTATATTTTGTAGGCTCAACTACTAAAACAGCAGCTTCTGGGTTAGCGTCTTGAAAAAGTGCAATAGTTTTAATATCTTTTTCTGTTGAGAAGTCAACAGGGATAGCACCACCATTACTTGCTACATCAGGAGCTTTTAATTTAACACCTTCCATAGTAAGGGCATTTGAACCATACATTGCTTTGATTGCATCATCAACACTCTTTGCTGTCCATACAGTTGGCTTTGACTTTCTAAAGTCCTCTGCTCTAACACTTGCAGGAACTGCAGCTAAAGCTACAGCACCTAAAGTCATACTTAAAAATTGTCTTCTTTCCATAATTTTTCCTTTTTAGAATTTATTTACTTTTGTTGATCATATAATCAACAATAGATTTGAAATCATTATCTGATAAATCAGAACCGCCTTTTGGAGGCATGCCATTTATACCATGAATACCATTAGAGTAAACTTTATTAATTCCTTTACTTGTCACAGCTGCCCATTCAGCTTTATTCCCAAGTACCGGTGCGCCCATACCATCTGCACCATGGCACATTGCACAGCTTTCAGTATATGCTTTTTCTGCAGAGAAACCTTTGTTTTCTTCTTTTGGAAGGTCTCTTACTTCTGAGAGTGGTGGATGAAAATCACTGATTCCTGCACCTTGAATATAAACAACTTTTGCAGTTGTTTCCT
Source organism: Sulfurimonas sp. (assembly GCA_027038255.1). GTDB lineage: Bacteria > Campylobacterota > Campylobacteria > Campylobacterales > Sulfurimonadaceae > Sulfurimonas. The sequence continues at coordinate 8,375 of JALVXQ010000110.1, forward strand.
GACAATTATGCATACATCTTGATGCAGGATGGTTAACATCATATTTTTGTGCACCAAAATTATCTGGATTGGCAAAGAATTTACGTATATTATCAGGACCATTTGGACCATCGATTTTTGGTACGAAACCATCTCTGTTTGGCATTTTTATTTTTAAGAATTTTTCACGATTAAGTACATACTCATCATCAACTTCTTCACCATCAATTTTCATCTCATTTGCATTTAAGATGAAAGCAACTAAAGAGTAGACTTCGTCATCTGTTAAAGAGTCTGTCATTGGATGCGGCATAGCATCTTTAATGTACCACCAAAGTGTACTTGCTTGTGGCCAGTATGTACCAAATACACGTACAGGACCATCAGTGTCTGGTTTAATTCTTTGGTTTGTTAAAGTCTCATGCAGTTCATACGCATTTCCTTTTGAAAGTGATGGGTATCCACCCCCGCCTGAACCAAAGTCACCGTGACACATTACACATTTTTCATCGTAGATATCACTACCTTCTTCTGCAGTACCTTCACCTTCAGGTAAACCTGTACCGTCTGGCATGATATCTGAGTTCCACTCATCATACTCTGCTTTTGTAGGAGTACGACCAAATTTAACCGCACCAGTATGTGCCTTTGTATTTACATAGTAAGGACCAGTTTTACCATTAACAACCGGATACGAAACACCACCGTCAATATCTGCTTCTTTTGGAGTGCTAGAACCTGGTGTAGCATTTTCCATACATGCACTGAGCCCTAATGAGAGTGCCGCTGCTGCAGAGATTGATATTAATAATTTTTTATTTAATTTAAACATTATTATGCCTTCCCTTCAATAAATAACGCGCCTTTACCTTTACGCCCTAATTGTGAACGTACTTCAACGTGAGTTATTTTTCCATCTTGTTCAACTTTCCAAGTCTCAACTGCATTTCTGTGATACACTGCTTCAACACCAACTTTGAGAGTCTCTTGGTCAATTGTCGGCTGAATATATCCAGCATCATCCATAGCACGAGAAGTAAGGAAAAGTTCCTGACCTTTTTTATAGGTATGAATGAAACTCCAACGAGTCCAAGATTTAGGAAGTACTAAGCCTTTTAGCGAAGCTTCTACATAGTTTTTACCGCCGTCAAAAGAGATATCAACACCAGTAATAGTGCCCATACCTGACCATGCAAGACCTTCAATCTCTACCGTGTCACCATCTTTAAGGTCTGTCCAGTCAATTTCTGGAGACGGAGATGTTACAGTTGAATTTACTTCATTTGCATAGAAGTGTTGTACGGCTTTTCCAGTTGGTTTAAGAACTGAATATTTAGAAGTCTCTTCTTTACAGTACCAAGGTTCACTTGCGAAGTCTAAACGGCGAAGCCATTTAACACATAAGTTTCCTTCCCATCCTGGAACGAGAAGACGAATAGGGTATCCTTGCTCAGGACGGAGTGCTTCACCATTCTGTCCCCATACAATCATAGCATCATCTAAAACTTTTTCCATAGGAATTGTTCTTCCCATCTTAGAAGAGTCTCCACCCTCTGCAAGCATCCATCTTGCATCTGGTTTCACACCTAAGTCAGCAAGAATGTCTTTAATGTAAACACCAGTCCACTCCGCACAAGACATAAAACCTTTTGCAAATTGCAGAGAGTTATACTGTGGACCTCTCCACTCTTGACCACCATTAGCCGGACACTCAATGAAGTGCGTACGAGTAACGCTTGGATAGCGTTTGAGCTCTTTCATTGTAAGTACTAGTGGTTTTTCTACTAAACCAGTAATCATGAGTCTATGCTCATTTGGATCAATGTGTGCAACACCACCATGACAACGGCTAAAGAAAAGACCGTTTGGTGTGATGATGCCCATTGATTCTTGAATAGGAGTAACTGCGATTGATGCTCTATAGTTTCCTGATGCAAGAAGTTTTGTGTATCTTCTTGTCACATTGTGCTCATACTTTGATGGCATACCATAAAGATTTTTTGTTACAGGATCGCCCCATTTTGTTCCCCAAGTAGTTGGTTCCAAAATAGTAGGGTCTCCTTTTTCTTCCGAAGCTAGAAGAGATGTTCCAGCAAGAGCAGTAGCAGAAAGTGCCGCTGTTTTTGCTAAAAAGTCTCTTCTGCTATTACTTGTACTCTTTGTATCAAAAGAGTCTAAGTCTTGTTGAGATTTTTTAATATCCACAATTTTCTCCTTAATAAGATTGTTTATCATATTTATATTTATATCACTTTGTAAAATGTTTACTGATACAAAGAGTTTTACCTTAGTATTATGCCATTTTTAGCTTAACAATAAATACACGCAAAGGTTATTATACAAAATTGTGAGATAAAAATGTGATATTCTTGAGATAAATAGGAAAGTATGTTTCAATTTGTAACTATTGAAAAATATAAATAATAATAATATTTCTTTAAGTAATTTTTATAATAACATGGGGTTATTAAGTATGAAAAAAACTTATTTTTTTACGATTCCCAAGATGAGATAAGTCTCTGTTTTTTCATCAATATAGAAAGGAATTACTAATCCCTGATGCTCAATATCTCTAATATTAGCATCATCAAAATAGATGGATTTTTTAAATTTTTGAACTTTTGTCGGCATATTAAGAATAACAGTATCAAGATACATTTTAAAGCTTTTGCAAGCTGTAAAATCTTCTTCTACAAATTCTAAGAGAAGTGCTTTGAGCTGTTCTTCAAAGGCTGATGTACAGAGTATCTTCACTACTTTGCCTTCTCTTGTATCCAAGTGGAAATTTCTTGCGAGCAAGGATAGAACTCTTTTACAGAGTTTTTATCCTTTTTATAGGCTTCAAGAGCTTTTTGCATGGCTTTTTTTGCTTGTGTATCGATTGTTCTATCCATAATGATTACTCATCATCACTTTCTTGTTCTTCAGCCTCACAACCTATTTTTTCGCATGTTGTTTTATTGATGATAGAAATTTGTTTTTGAATCAATTCAACTTTTTCATCATCATCAGCCATATCAAAATCATCACTTGCCATATACTTTTCTAACTGTGTTACTTGGAACGGATTTCCATGTTCATAGACAATTTCTCCACCATCTTTTCCTTGAAGGAATGTAAAGGCCATAACAGCGATTGTAAGAACAATACCAGCGATTTGAATACCGCTTTTCTTCATTCTACATCCGGCGATTTGAATGAGTGCAACAAATGCCATTGCTATTGCAAGGTAACGACCAAGATCTCTGTGTTCTATCAGCTCTGCTTTGCCAGCAGCGTCAAGAAAACCATAAACTTCAGGACCGGCAATTTTTTCTCCGGTATACCAAACGGCTATCATGGCAAGTGCTGCAACAAGTGCTGTTCGTGCTGAAATCTTTGACATTGTTTCTGTCTTCGTTGCCATGTAAGCTATTCCAAAAGCGGATGCGACTACTGGTAGAACCATTGCAAAATGTGCGGTTGCTGGGTGTATCATCATAAAGAATCCTTTAGGGTTTATATATTTGTGATAAATTATAATACAAATATTATTATCACTTTTTAGTTATATATAATAATTTATTATTTTAAGCTCTGCTTTATATCTACTTTTTGTCAATAACGTCTTTTGCAGATTTTATGGCATTGCCCAAAGCCTCTTTTGCTACAGAGAAGGCTTGAATGCCCATGCGTTTTGCCTCTTTTGCTTTTGGTGACTTAAGGGCAAAGTCTGCTTTTTTTACTGCGAGTTTTGCAAATGATGAAAAACGCTCTTTCATGACTTCGGCTGTCTCTTTAGAGATATGAACAAGTTCTTCAAGATCATATTTCATCTCATTGTTGATATCAAGAAGAATTTTTCGGATAGATTGAGAACTCTGGGATGCCTGAGTAATAACCACCTGGGAGAAGAGTGTGTCTGTCTGATTGAGATCTTCAATGATAGTATCATAATCTTCTATAAGAATATGTTTGGCTTCTACAGGTACAAATGCAAGGCGTTTTTTAAATCTGTCTATAGACTGAATGAGTCCTGCACGCATCCCTTTGAGTGTCGCAGAGAGAATTTCGTTCGCTCTGTTTGGTGTTGCTTCAGAAACATCAATAGCAGTTGCTAAAATAGTAGAGAGAATTTTACGCACACGGATAGTATTGAGTGAGCCCTCTTTAATAGACTCAAATGTTATCTCTTTAATAAGCTCTTTGGTTGTCTCTACAATCTCTCCGTCTCTCTCTTTTTCTAAAGCGGTAATGATGGCAGACTCTACCATCTCAGAGAGGATGTCATAGAGGTCGATGGACTGAAGTTTTATCTGATGGAGTTTTACAAGAAGAGTACTGTCTGTGCTGAATTCATCTTCAAGGGCATGAAAAACATCGTATTTTTTTTCCTGAAGTTCTTCAGATTTTTTCTCTAAAGCCCGCTCGATTGCCTCTTTTTGTTCAAGGAGTTTTTCAACATCATCCTCAAGTTTTTGTGTCTCTTTTTCTATAAAAAGATTTGCAATTGTCTTAATCTCTTCAAGGGAAAGATGTTTCTCATCAACTTCTGCTTCCTGCAGAGCAGAGAGTACTCTTTTTTCAACTGTTTTGTATCGTTTGTTATATGCTTTTTCAAGCTTTTCTTGTAATTCCTCTGATTTCATTGCCAACTCCTTATAGTACCATTTTAATATCTTGATGTTTTTTGAGTGCATCAAAGATAAATTGTCTATCATCTTCATTGTGCACCAACAGATCGAGATTCATGCTGACAAATTTGCCTGTTTTTGATCTGTTGGAGTCAGTCAGTGTATGCTCTCGCTCGTCAATAACATCTTTAACCGCTTTTTGAAGAGCCTCTTCTTCACTGGCAATCACTTTATAACACCAGCTGCAAGGGTATTCGATTTCGAGCTTTTTCCCTTTAAGTTTATCGTTTAAAGTCTCCACTTTTTCCTCCTGATTTTGCTTCAAGTTGTACATTGCGGATTATCATCCCTTTGTCTATTGCCTTTACCATATCATAAATAGTTAAAAGCCCAACAGAAGTACCGGTAAGTGCTTCCATCTCAACACCGGTTTGACCTGTGAGTTTTGCAGTGACTGTGAGTTTAAATCCGGGCAAATCTGCTAACTCCTCTACATCACAGTTGATACCTGAAAGGTTGAGAGGGTGACACATTGGAATGAGTGTGCTTGTCTGCTTTGTTCCCATAATTGCTGCGATGACGGCAGTCTGCAGAACAGGCCCTTTTTTTGTTTTTTCACTTACAATGGCATCATAAGCATCTTGGCTCATCTCTATAGTACCGCTGGCTACGGCAACTCTTGTTGTATTGTTTTTATCGCTGACATCGACCATTTTCGGTCTTAGGTTCTCGTCTAAATGTGTTAAGTTCATGTTAAAATCTTTTTGCTTTTTTAATATTATAGCGAAGAGGTGTTAATTTTATAATAATTGGAGTGCTTTTTTGTAATCCTCTGGGTGATTCATATTTAAAAAGGCTTCATTGTCATCAAAATAACAGTAGTTTGTACGAGAGTTTTTGAGTAAAAATCCAAGTTTATGGTTCTCTTCTTTTTGCATTTTTGCAAACTCTTTGGCAAGATTTCTATGGTAAATACCGCAAAGGGGCTGCATGCCCTCTTGGGTTTTTGCAATAGTTGCATCAAATTTTGCTCTGTCTGCGTGAATAAGCTTACTGATTATATTTTCATCTATAAAAGGAGCATCGACACTTAAAGCAAAAAAAGTATCTGATTCGAGTTTTTTAAAGCTTGCTAGAAATCCTGCAGTAGGTGCAAAAGTAGAGTTGTTTTTATCATCTTCTATAAAGTTTGCTCTGAAGTTAAAGTTTGTTTTGTCTTTGCAGGAGATATAGACGTCACTGAAGAGCTTTGAGAGTCTCGCATATTGATACTCAGCGAGTGTTGTATAAGAAGCAAATGGAAGAAGTGCTTTGTCTTCTCCCATTCGTGAACTTTTGCCACCTGCAAAGATGACACAAGGAGTTGAGAACATTATTTTCTTGTAAGCTCTGCTTCGATGCGTCTGTTTTGTGCACGTCCCTCAGCAGTTGCATTGTCTGCTACCGGATTTGCCTCACCCATACCTGTCGCAGTGAGTTGTGATTTACTCACACCTCTTGCAACAAGTGCTTGCATAACAGCTGTCGCTCTTTTGAGTGAGAGTTTTTTGTTATAACTTTCACTTCCTCTACTGTCTGTATATCCTACAATTTTTGCCGAGTAGTTTGTATGTGCTTTCAAAAAATCTGCATATTTGTCAAGACGTGCATTTGATGATGCTACAATCGCTGCAGAGTTGTTCTCAAAGTTGATGTTGAGATTGACTGTTGCCGGACAACCATCTGAGTTTACAGCTTCACCTGCAGGTGTATTTGGGCAGATGTCTTTTGCATTGAGTACGCCATCATGGTCATCATCCATTGATACGGGACAGCCGTCAGCGCCAACTGTTGAGCCTTGGGGTGTATTTGGGCACTTGTCTAGTTTGTCATAAACACCATCTCCATCGCTGTCAACTTCTGCCACAACGGCAACAATGACAGGTTCAGCAGCGACCTCTTCTTCAACAACGACAACTTCTTGTGGTGCTGCTTCTTGTGTTGCACCAAATGAATAGGTAAGACCGACCATTGCGATGAGGTTATTGTCTGCAGTACTGTTGTGCGCACTGCTTACTTTTGCAAGATAGAGTGCTTCGGCTTTGAATGCCCATGAAGGAGCAAAAGGTACTTTCACTCCTGCTCCTGCATCAAGAACAAGACCGTCTTCATTTTGATTATTGAGTTCGCTACTTACAAACTCATAGCCTAGACCTGCTTTTGCAAAAGGAGATATTTTTCCAATTTTATCAAATGAGTAGACACCATTGAGAAGTGTACGTGTGACAGATGTGTCTCCGCCTACTTTATAGTCTACATTTGGAGAGTAGAGTACAGAGATTTCAGGCGAGATCTTTGAATCTTTGTAATTGTACTGTAGTTCTAATCCGCCTAAGAAGTGATCATCACCTTTGATGCCGACATTGCCTTCTGCAAGGTTGTAACCAATCATTGGCGAAATTTCGTAATTGCCATTGTTTGCGAAAGAGGCTGAGCCTAAAAGAAGTGCTGGGAGTAAGAGTAAACGTTTCATAAAATGTCCTTAAAATGTGATAGTGGGATTATAACATAAAATAATGAGCTTTTGGTGAGCTCATTATCGAGGATCTGTGATGTATCCTGTAATTGCAGAGATTGCAGCGACCGCTGAGTTTGCGAGATAGACCTTCGAGCTGCGTGAGCCCATACGTCCGACAAAGTTTCTGTTTGTCGTAGAGATGGCTACTTCATTGTCTCCGAGGATTCCCATGTAACCACCAAGGCATGCACCACAGGTTGGATTTGAAACAACACCGCCGGCATCGACAATGATGTCAATGTATCCTAGGTGGTTTGCCTCACGCAGGATTTTTTGTGTTCCCGGTGTGACGATAAGACGAACATCAGGATGTACTTTTTTGCCTTTAAGTATCTCTGCTGCTACTTTTAAGTCAGCTAAACGGCCATTTGTACAGCTTCCGATGAAAGCCTGGTCAACTTTGATTTTATCTGCTACAGCCTGAACAATTGAGTGCCCGTTTGATGGTAAAAACGGGTAGGCAATAACGGGATCAAGATTGGCAACATCAATCTCTAAAACTTGAGAGTAGCTTGCATCAACATCAGAGTAGTGCTCTTTTGGTCTGCGTGCCAAATCTTTGTCAGCCAAGAATTCTCTGGTGATATCATCAACTGCGACGATGCCGCTTTTTGCACCTGCTTCAATCGCCATGTTACACATAGAAAATCGGTCGTCCATCGTTAAATACTCAATTGTGCTTCCTGTGAATTCAAGTGTTCTGTAGAGCGCACCATCAACACCAATCATACGGATAATCTCTAAGATGATGTCTTTTCCTGTTGTATGTTTTCCTGGTTTTCCAGAGAGAACAACTTTGATAGACTCCGGTACTTTGAACCAGTTACCACCGCTAATCATAGCGAAAGCAAGGTCAGTTGAACCCATACCTGTAGAAAAAGCCCCTAAAGCTCCGTGTGTACATGTGTGAGAGTCAGCTCCGATGATAACATCGCCCGGAACAACAAGTCCTTTTTCAGGAAGGAGGGCATGCTCGATTCCCATATCTTTTTCATCAAAAAAGTTTTTAAGATTATGTTTTTTTGCAAAATCGCGAGAAATTCTTGCCTGATTTGCAGATGCAATGTCTTTTGCAGGAATAAAGTGATCGAGAACGATTGAAAAACCATCAGGATTTGCCAGTTTCTCTGCACCACTGAGATTAAACGCAGAGATAGAGATAGGTGTTGTAATGTCATTTCCAATAACCATGTCAATAGGAGAACGTACAATCTCACCCGCATAAACTTCTTTGCCGACATGCTCGGAAAATATTTTTTCAGTTATAGTTTGACCCATAATGTAAAACCTTTATAGTTGTAAATAATTCCGCGATTATAACATAAGAGACTTAAGCTTCATATTTCATTGCTTTTTTACTCAGCTCTGTTGAACAGATAAAAAAGGCGATAAAGAGGGGTGAAAAGTGAACGTTTTGCTCTGTTGTCGTTTCAAAAATTTTAAATGTGAAACTTTCTGTATCTTCTGAATTCTTAGGTTTTACTGTGAACTCTACAGGAGCGAGTGTTTTGAGCATATTTATAATGTGCTTTTTCTTTTTTGGTGACTTTATCTCTGTCAGGTTGAGGCTCTCTTCTCCTGCCTCACGCAACTCAGAAATCACTGTATGCAAAAGTTCCGATTTGTCTTTAAAAATAACTTTATTCCATTCAAGAGTTGTATGGTCTGAGAAAATTTTTGTCCCTTTTATAAGCGCATGCTGTTTTTTCTCTTTAATAGCCTCCATAAGTAGCAGTAAAAAGTTTAAACCGCCGACATTTTTTGCAGCTTGGCTGATAAGAGTATGAAGATTCTGTTTTTGTTCTTGGGTGAGTTCATTGAAGTTACACATTGTTTTATCCTTTATAAAGGAGATTATAACATTATTGAAGACAAGTTGAATTCTTAAATGATATATAAACTCAGTTTGACTTAAGCAAATCATAATGACAAAGCTATTATCATGTCAAAAGTAAAAGAAGACAAAAATTGTCCTATTTAAAAATTTAACCTAATAAGAGGTAAATAAATATGCAAGTTTATTTAGATAATAATGCTACTACAATGTGTGATCCACAGGTAGTAGAAGTAATGCAGCCATTTTTCAGTGAATTGTACGGGAATCCAAGTTCACTGCATAAGTTTGGAACTGCGACGCATCCATACATAAAAAAAGCGATAGATCAGGTTTATACAGCGCTCAATGCAAGTGATAATGATGACATTATCTTCACTTCATGTGCAACCGAGTCAAATAACTGGGTTTTAAAGTCAGTATTTAATGACTTAATCGTAGGCGGTGAGAAAGATCATATCATCACGACAGAAGTGGAACACCCTTCTATTCTTACAACATGTAGATGGCTTGAAGAGCAAGGGGTAAAAGTAACATACCTTCCTGTAAATGATCAAGGCATCGTTGAGCCTCATACTGTAAAAAGTTTCATCACAGAAAAGACTGCACTTGTAAGTGTTATGTGGGCTTCTAATGAGACGGGAATGATCTTTCCTATTAAAGAGATTGGTGAGATCTGTAAAGAAAAGGGTGTTCTTTTCCACTCTGACGGTGTTCAGGCTGTTGGTAAAATCCCAGTAGATCTGCAAGATGTACATGTTGACTTTGTTTCAATGTCTGCACATAAATTTCATGGTCCAAAAGGTGTCGGTGCGCTTTATATTAAAGATTCACAGCCACTTTCTCCACTCCTTCACGGTGGTGAGCAGATGGGGCATCGCCGTTCAGGTACACTCAATGTTCCTTATATTGTAGGTATGGGAAAAGCGATCGAGCTTGCAACTGAGAACATTGAAGAAAAAATGGCTTCTATTCGTGCAAAACGTGACAGACTTGAAGATGCTCTTTTGGAGCTCAGTGATACTTTTGTAGTAGGAAATCGTGAGAACCGTACACCAAATACCATTTTAATCTCTATTCGTGGTGTTGAGGGTGAAGGGATGCTTTGGGACTTGAACAATGGTCAAATCGGTGCATCAACCGGTTCAGCATGTGCATCAGAAGATCTGGAAGCAAATACTGTTATGCTTGCAATCGGTGCCGATAATGAGCTGGCGCATACGGGTATTAGACTTTCACTTTCAAGATTTACGACAGATGAAGAGGTTGACTATACTATAGAGCATTTTAAAAATGCAGTGGCAAGATTGCGTGCAATCTCCTCTTCATTTGCAAAAGTACAGCCAACTCCAGGTGGAGAAGCTGGTGAGTGTCACATTCCTCATCATATGGCGCACTAAGAAGAAAATAGAAAAAGGAAAATAAACTATGGCAAAAGACGATTTATTAGGCGCATCACTTTGGGATGCGTACTCAAACAAAGTAACAACTTTAATGAACAACCCACAGCATCAGGGGGAGATTACTCCTGAGGAAGCTGAAGGGCATGGCAACAAGCTCATCGTTGCAGATTTTGGCGCAGAGAGCTGTGGTGATGCAGTAAGACTCTACTGGGAAGTAGACCCAAAAACAGACAAGATTGTAAACTCTAAGTTTAAATCTTTTGGTTGTGGTACTGCAATCGCATCAAGCGATGTTATGACGGAGCTTTGTATTGGAAAAACAGTTCAAGAAGCAGTAAAAATTACAAACATTGATGTTGAGTTTGCACTGCGTGATGATCCGGAAACTCCGGCAGTTCCACCACAAAAGATGCACTGTTCTGTTATGGCATATGATGTTATTAAAAAAGCAGCGGGTCTCTACCTTGGTGTTAATGAAGAGAGTTTTGAAGATGAAATCATTGTATGTGAATGTGCACGTGTTTCTCTTGGGACTATTCAAGAAGTCATCAAACTCAATGACTTGCACACGGTTGAAGAGATTACAGACTACACAAAAGCGGGTGGTTTTTGTAAGTCATGTATCAAACCGGGCGGTCACGAAGACAGAGAGTACTATCTTGTAGACATTTTAGAGCAGACTCGTAAAGAGATGGATGAAGAGAAGATGAAAGCAGCAGCTGATGCACAGGCAAACGGCGCAGGAGCTTTTGAAGATATGACACTTGTACAGCAAATTAAAGCTGTTGATGCAATCATTGATGAAAATGTTCGTCAATTTCTTGTTATGGATGGTGGAGATATGGAGATTATTGACATTAAGAAAAATGATGAATATGTTGATATTTACATCAGATATCTTGGTGCATGTAACGGTTGTGCTTCGTCTGCAACGGGAACACTCTATGCAATTGAGTCAACACTCAAAGAGAAACTCTCTCCAAATATTCGCGTTTTACCTATCTAGATTTTTAACCCTCGGTATATTATACTTAGGGTTAATTAAATTTTTTGCCTGAAAGAAATGTGTACATAGTCGGAAGATAAAACAGATTTAATATCGTTCCCCATAAGAGTCCAAAACCCATACTCACGGCTAAAGGCTGAAATACCATAGCTTCTGCCGTTGCAAAAAATATGAGAGAGGATAGTCCTACGATTGTTGTTATAGATGTAAGAAGAATTGGTCTGAGTCTACGAGCGGCAAGTTGAAAGATTTCATCTTTAGCTTTGGCTTTATTTATGGTGTCCATCATGATGATACCGTCATTGACAATAACACCTGCTAGTCCGAGAGCCCCAATGAGTGACGGAAGTGAGATATTAAGACTCATAAAATAGTGCCCTACATAAACACCAAGCAGAGAAAAAGGGATAACACTCATAACAATAAGCGTCTCTTTAAATGAGTTAAAGAGGTAAAGTATAGATATAAAAATTAATACTATTGCTAGAAGGGATGCAAAAATCATCTCTGTCTGCATTGTCTGTTTTTGCTCTCTTTCTCCTTTGAACTTTAATCTTACACCATACTTCTTTTGAATTTTTTTCAAAAGGGGCATAATTTTGTTGAGTGCTTCACTTGCGGTCAAAACAGAGGCGTTTACATTGGCAAAAACATAAAAAGTAGTTTCTCCATCATCTTTGATTAAGCGCTCTAATGATTTGGTTTTTGTAAAAGTACATATATCTTTTAGACGTATAATAGTGTTACTATTTTTCAGTGGAATTTCTAAATTTTTAAAATTTTCTAAATTATCTTCATAATTTATAGATTTGATTTTTATGTCTAAAAGCTCATTACCGTCAAATAAAGTACCGATTTTCTTGCTAAGATATAAATTTGATACATAGCTTCCAAGGTATTTTTGTGTTATACCTAATTCTTCTCCATAACTGTTTATAGTAAGTTTTATCTCATCTGCACCTACTTTTACATTATCTCCAAAATATTTTAAGCCTTTAAGCGTAGCAAAGGTACTCTCAATTTCTCGTATTGCCTGGAGTGCTTTTTGATGGTCATTGCTGACGACACCTATGCGGATGTCGGCTTTGGTATGCCCCATACCATTTTCAACCACTATGAGATTAGTGAGCTTAAAACGCTCTTTGTACTTTTGTTTCTTTAAAAATGAGCGCAACTTTGCAGAGATATCTTTGGATGATATATCTCGAATACGACCTTTCTCATCATAATAAAAACTTAAATAGGGTGTAATATATCTGTCGACAAAATTTTGTGGTTTCATTTTATAGAGCTCAAGTGAAATATATCCAACATAAGGGTACATCTCTGCTGTTCCTGTCGCACTTCTTCTGTATCCGGCTGTAGAGCTTATATCTTTTACAAAAAAGTTCTTTTTATTGTTTAGTATATCTTTTTCTATTGTCTGTATAATCTTGAGTGAATCTTCAAGTGTGGTCGTTGGTTCTGCTTTAAATGTGATGTTGATTGTAGAGCTGTCAAAAGATTGAAAAAGTTGAAACCTTGAATGCTCTACAAAGTAGAAGATAAGCAGAGGTACAAGAATAATAAAAGTGGTTAAAAAGCTTTTTTGGTGTGCTAAAATAATATGTAAGAGTTTAGCATACAAAGATTGTGCTTTATGCCATGAGAGTGTTTTTGAATTGGATGTGAGCATATGCGATGCGTGAATAGGTAAAAATATGAAAGACTCTAGCAGTGATGCAATCACAAGTGCTGAAAAAGCAATAGGAATCAACTCTATAATCTGTCCTAACCTACCACTGAGCATGAGAAGTGGTATAAAAGAGAAGATTGTCGTTATTGAAGCGATTGTAACAGGTTTTGCAACCTCTTTTGTTCCAAGAAATGCAGCCTCTTTTGCTGAGTAGCCTTTTTCAATGTATTGTTGTATATTTTCACTTACAACAATGGCATCATCAACAATGATACCTATAGCAATGAGGACACCAACAAGTGAGTTTATATTGATACTCTCTCCTGTAAAGTAAAAATAGATAGCACCTATGATAAAAGAGGTTGGAATACCTAAGGCAATTACTAAAGCAATACGTAGATTTATAAGCACAGCCGTTAACATGGTTATCAGTAAAATTCCAAGTAAAATATTGGATATTACAGTATTGAGCCTATCTTTTATAAGTATGGATTTATCCATTTTAATGTTAAAATCTACATCTTTAATTTTTAGTTTCGCAACGAATTTTTTAATTTCATTTGCGATAGTAATTGCATTTCCTTTTGGATTTTGCGATATTGCAAGTGTGATGGAGTTTTGAGCGTTAACACTAGCAAGTGTTGAAGAGTCTTCATACTTCTTTTTGATTCTTGCAATATCCTTGAGTGAAATTTGCTGATTATTAACATTTATGATGGTGTCTTCAAATGTATTAGAAAATTTACTACTGTTTTGTGTTGAGATAAAGTATTGCTCTTTCTTATTGTCAATTTTTCCTAGAGGGTAGATATAAGAAAATTCTGAAAATATTTTGATGACTTCATCAACTGAAAGACCATATGCATGCACTTTTTTTTCATCAATGAGAACTTCATAAAAAAGTTCAGAGTTACCAAAGATAGTAACGTCAGAAACATCTTTAATAGAAGTAATTTTTCCTTTGATCTCTTTTGCTAGTGTTTTGAGTTTAGCGCGTGAAATTTTAGAAGATATGATAGAGAGATGCATTATGCTTCTTGAGTGTGCAACACCTCTAATGGTAGGTTCATTCATGTCTGCTGGAAAGTTTACTGCAACGAGTGCTAAAGCATCCTCTGCATCAGCAGTCACTTTTGCTTTGTCTGCACCCTCTTCAAGTTCTAACGTGACAGTAAATTTTCCTGGAGAAACAACTGAGATGACATTTTTTACACCGATAATATTTTTGACTTCATCTTCAATCCCAACAACTGCCATATTATTGAGTGTATCAACAGAAGTGCCAGCATAGCTACCTCGAATAGAGATAGAGTTTGGTTCAACAACAGGAGATATCTCTTTTGGAATTTGAGAATATGAGTATATACCAAGAGCAAAGAGTAGAAATAAGAGAGTATAGTTTATTTTATAATTTTCTAAAAAAAATTTTAATACTTTTTCAAACATTTTTATCCATTTTCATAGCTATATGATTCATGTGCTAATATCGCTGCTCCGTAAGCAGTTGTAATTTGTGGAAATTCTGGAATAAATATCTCCCTGCTGAGTTCATTCTCTATAGCATGAACCAGTCCTCTGTTTAAAGCGGGCCCTCCATCAAAATAGATACTATCTTTTATGCCTACTCTTTTGACAAGCTTTATGATTCTTTTGGCGATAGAGTAGTGAACACCAGCGACGATATCTTCAACACTATTATCATTCCCTAAAAGACCGATAATCTCAGACTCTGCAAAGACAGCGCAAGTGCTGTTAATGGCAAGAGGTGTCCCCTGCGATTTGAAGTGATACGCACCAAGTTCATCAACCTCAAGCTCCAAATTCATAGCAACCACATCTAAAAATTTTCCAGTCCCTGCAGCACATCTGTCATTCATAGCGAAGTTTACCACATTTCCATCTTCATCGAGTGAAATGGCCTTTGAATCCTGCCCTCCTATATTTATAATCGTTTTTATATTACACTTTCCCTCTGCAGCAGCTCTTGCCCCTAGTGCATTTGCAGTAATTTCACTAATATTTTCATCTGCTTCTTTAAACAGTTTTCGACCATACCCCGTTGCAACGGTATAGACAACATCCTCTGGCGCAATACCAAGCTCTTCTAGCATATCTTTGAGTGTCTGTTTCGCATATTTGTAAAACATACTGCCACTTGCACTTATTCTATGTCCGATGAGGTTTTTATCTGCATCTACAAGTGCAATTTTAATAGCTGTAGAACCTATATCTATTCCTGCAAAATATTTCATAGTTTTTTCCTTTTTCTGTTCTTGAGAGACTCTATAAATGCTTCTATTCTTGTGGTAAGTTGTCCTAAATGGCTAGGAGAATAATCACTCTCTAAGTATATAATAGGAATCCCCTCTTTTTCCATCGCTTCTAAGACTGAACGCTGCTCCATCTCATAGACTTGACATCCGGCAAATGCTTGATAGACTACTCCATCTGCATTATACTTCTTTACCAAATCAATGATTCTTCTTTTTCTATCATTATTTTTTGTAAATATCGGACAAGTACACCCTTTTAAGTATCTATCTGCAATACCATCGACCATATCATATAAAAACCACTCATCTACGCTCACCATATCATTAAACATTCTGTTGGATGAACAAGTTTCATCAGCTACGACAACTGCATCTGATTGTTCTATAAGCAGTGGAATTTTAAGATTTGGGAAAATAGGCGGTGAACCGGTATAAACAACTCGAGGAGAGTTTTTCTTAGCAGCATTAAAATCATTTTCTACTCTTTGTTTGAGTTCGCTTAAAAGAGCAGTAGCGCCCTTTGTCCAGTTCTCTAGCTTATCAAAGAAAAAGGCATTCGTTACTAAAAACATATCAACCCCTAAGATGGGTACGTTTTGATTTTGTCTGAGTGATGTGATTTGATGGTAGAGATGTTGCGCATGCCCTACTTTTTTTATGGACTCTTTGAGTTTTGTTCGTGTAAGTTTTTTGTTAAGATCAAGAGAGAGCTCTTTTGAGAATTTTCTTACACTTCTGCGCCAGTACTCACGACTCTCCTCGCTCTCTTTTGTTCTTGGAAACTCCATATCATAGAGACTATAGCCCATATCTTCAATAATAGCACCTGATTTTGCTTTTTGATCGCAAGTCGTAGGGGAGATGACCATGTCGGGTTTGTCAGAAAAATTCCCAGAGTAGAACTGTCCTACTGTGGCTTTTACAAGAGGGCAGGACTTTGAGGGAAGCAGGTCTCCGCCTATCTCATCATCGCTGTAAAACCCATTGCATAAACGCAGAGGAACGGCATCTAAGGCATGAATGATTTCTGAGGGAACTTGTATGCAGAGTGTTCCTACTTTTATTTTATTTTCATGGAGAGGTTTGTGTTTACAGTAAACATCCTCATAGAGATTATAAAAATACTCCATCGCTTTTGGCGGCTCTTTAAAGTCATGTTTGATCTTTTCAAGCATGGCAACAGCTTCCATCGCCTTGTGTCTGTTTTGTTTCTCTTGTGGAGTCTCTATCTTATACTCTCTAGTCATCTTTTTTCTCCAAGGTGTCTATTTGCATTCTTTTTGCAAAACCACCCTTCGTTGATTTAAAAATAGGATAATTGATTAAATCTACATGCAGGGCATCCTCTTCAGGGCAAGCGGCTACACATTTCATGCAAAATATACAATCATCTCTTAAAATATTTGAGCTCTCTACATCATCTGCAATATCTTTAATCTGCATATCACAAACGTTGTAACAATCCCCACACTTTGTACATTTGTCTCCATCTTTTTTGAGTTTTAGGAGCGCTGCATCACTAAAAATGTAGTGCATTGCACTCATAGGACAGAAGAAACAGAAAAATCTTTTTTTAATGAACGAACCAACAAAGAAAAGCGCTGTAAAGACAATACCAAAGCTTGTTAAAAAGATAGCTGTTTTTGAAGAGAAGTCTATAGACCACTGTGAAAAATCCCCTACAAGCATAGGGGTGATAATTCTTCCCGGACACATCTTACAAAATCCACCACGCCACTCACCATCTAAAACGCCAATACCAATAAGCAGGGGAAAAATGAGGACAATGATTAAAAAGATATATTTTATCTTTTTAAGGTGTTTGTACTGCTCACTTGTGTAGGTGGAGTAGGGTATTCTTAACATTTTTCTCAAAGAGGTTATCCAATCTTGCATGGTTCCTAATGGACAGGCATAGCCACACCATGCTTTATTAAAAACTATAAACCATAAAAGAAAAACAAAAAAACTACTCAAAACCCCTATGCTCGCTGCACTAAAGAGAGTTTCCCAAGGTCGTGCGAGTTGATGCTGTAGTGACATAAAGTAACATGTACCAGCTGTTTCATGATTGTATCCACATGAAAATATAGGGAGCTCTCTGCCAAAGTCTATGGCAAGATAGCCGCCATAAACAAAAAAAATAAAGAAAAAGAGTTGTAACCAAAAACGGAATTTTCTTAAATCTGCATGATTTATAAAGTGTTTCATCCTCTCAATCATCAAAGTGTACCTCTTGAAAAGGCTTTTGCACTCGAAGTCTATAAAAATAGATACCACTGCTTAATATCACGATAAAAATAAGAGTGATGACTAAACCATACGCGTATGATTGATAGCTCTGCCTTGAGGGAGAGTAAACTCCTGTATAACTTGCTTTATATCTCTGTTCGCCATCATCATACTTTGCGGTTACAATATAGTTCTCTCTAAAACGCTTGTTAAATTTATTCCACTGAGGATTATAATCTTGTATGAGTTGAAACTCGACTATGCCGTTTTTGTCGGTTGTGAGCTCTTTTGTCCAAGCAAATTGGGTCTGTAGAGAGACCTCTGCACCTTCGAGAGGGGTAGAGCCTTTGAGAACTTTAAAGCGCACCGTCTCACCACTCTGGAGTCTTGAGTAAAATGTCTCATTTTCATTGCGTATGCGAAGGATATTAAAAGGAACAGCATTAAGCGCTTTGGCGGACATTTTTTGCTTATCGTACTCTTCATCGCTACTGTGATCAAATCTCTTAAACTCGTATTTTGCAATATTTATAAAATTTTCTTTGTTCTGTTTATAATAAAGCGTATAGTAGCCGCTCTTTGGCATGAAAAATTTGACACTTGTGCATGCTTTCTCTTTTTGCACCTCCAGCTGTATTAGTTTATTGTCTACATCTGTAGCTATAAACTCACCGTTGACATTCTTGACACATTTTGGTTTGTTGATATCTCCGGAGACAAGATAGAGTTTTCTGCTAGGCACCTCATCTCTGGATCGTCTGTGCATCATGTACCCGCTATGAGAGTTTTGATGCAGGGTTGGCTTTTTTTGGCTAAAGAAGATGGTACTGTCTGCTTTGACTTCTACCACAGGGGTTTGGCTTTTTCTGTCGCTTCTGCCTCCCGTATGCCCTTTGGCGCTGTGCATACCTCCTTGTCCATTATTGGCTCGTCCGTAGGTCTCCAAGATATAACTTCTATACATATTGACCGAGAGGAAAAATATAATCAAAGAAGCCGCAAAAGGGTATGCCAGAACTTTTTTCATTTTTGGTGCCTCTATGAGTTGTAATCTTTTATATAAAATTATAAGTGCCCAGATAATTGCTATCCATTTTAAAATACCAAATATCATAAGCCAACTCTCACCCCGTTTGGCAAGCGGAGCTACATCTATGATGCCAAAACCAAAGCCAAGCGCAAAACCTTCGGCGATTCTGTCATAGCCTCGTGTGAAGAATGACTCTAAGGTGTGGGCTAAAGAACCTAGTATAAAAAGGGGTGCATAGGCATAGCCGAGGTCATAAAATATCTTTTTAAAATCTTTGTTTAAAATCTTAGCAGCTATAAACATCCCAACAGTAGCAGCAAGCACTGAGAAAACAATGGCATATATAAAGGCAAAAAGCCCAACAGTGTCTATGGGTCCAAAATTAATGAAGCTCTCAAAAAACTTGGCTGTTTTATACCAAAGCATATCTGAAGCAGCATTACTGCGCCCTATGCCATGATGAAAAGCCATGGCAATTGGGATGGAGCCTAAAATGAGAATGTAGGTCCAAACCTCTGCAGGTAATACCTGAAATTTTTTAAAAAGATTGTCTGAAGGTTTCACAAACTTAAAACTTACTGCTTCACATGCAGTAGAGCACTCCATACAGAGGGTACAGTCTGTCATTGAGTTACGCTTGTCAAATGTAAATGGTTTTAAGTTGTAAGGACAAGCCGTAGCACAATCAAATGTTTTACACTCGCTACAGGCACTTTTATAGGTTCCTAGCCACGTGAATGAGAGTTTTGAATAAGCACGGGTAAGCGTACCGATAGGGCAGATGTATTTACAGTAGCTCATATCTCTGTATAGAAAATATACGACAAAAGAGACGAGCGTCATAGCACTAAACATAAGAGCGGTGCCAAGCGGTGCTTTATAGACTCCAGGGAACATATAGTAAACACCCCACCAACCTATTACAAGTAAAGAAATACCAATATATCTGTTTTGCATCCATTTTGGCATTTTCTTTTTGAGACCAAATCGTGTGATATATTTTCCCATAAACCCATGCGGGCAGATCCCACAGAAGATGCGCCCAAAAGTCGGCAGCGTGAGCACCATGAAAAAGGACCAAAATATACCCCAAAACAGGGCCGTTGTGAAGGTGTTGTCTTTGCCTGTATGTGTAAAACCAAAGTAGAGCGCATAGAAAAAGAGCGCCGTTAGCAGTACTTTAAATGTCGTTATGAATTTCTGATTTTTAAAGAAAAAGCCAAGTATGGGTTTGCCATATATATCACTTTTCTCTCTTTTTATATACTCTACCAAAACTTTTCCTTTAATTTATAGTATTAATTTCCCGCTTAATACCGCTATGCCTACTACTATAAGCAAGAGAGCAGCTGCTCTTTCTATGAACTTTTTATAACTTACAAACTGCAGCATCAGACCTTTGATGAGTGTTGAGACGATAAATCCATAAAATATTATGGAAAAGAGTACCGCTCCCATACCGAAAAAGAGTCCAAATCCTATGGAGTTTGCCAAAGAACTACTATTTGCTGCGATTGCCAAGAGTGCCAAAATAGGAGCACAAGGGTTGATAGACATCGTCGCACCAATAGTAAAAAAGCCAAATTTGTTGAGATTTGACTTTTGTACTAGTGGTTTTGAAGCAGAACAACTGTTTTTGTTCTGTATGCTTTTGTAGAGCATAAAAACTCCCATTATTATGGTACTTGAGCCTAAAAGAGTGCTAAATATCTCGTTGTTGTGTAGCAACTGTTTTACCCATGTTGCGCTTAAATAGGCTATCATAGCTATAATGGTATAGCTAAAAATTCTTCCCATACTAAAGGGGAGAATTACTCCTAATGCTTCTCTCGTATTTGAGGAACTGTTTATAAGGAGTGGTGATAAAAAGGGCATACATGAGAACATACATGCAGTCGCTCCATAAGAGAGTCCTATGATAAATATTGAGAGAAATGCACTATATTCTAAAGCCATATATTTTCCTAGTTATCTTTTGTAATAATGCCAAGATTTTTAAACTCTTTTGCTTTGAGAGCATCAAGTAAAACAACAAAGTTTTTAAATTTTGCCTTTAAAATTTGTATTTTAAACCTGCATAAGCCACACATCCCGGATCAACTGTAATTGAAGCGTCTTCTGCATTAAGTACATCATCACCATTTCTATCACTAAAAAGATAAACTGTACGGTAGTATTGTGTATTTAAAACATTGTCTACTTTTACAAAGAAGTTGAGTTTTTTGTTTGGGTTATAATCTGCACGTAAATTCACTTTTGCATATCCAGGCATTGTCACTAAGTTGGTCTCATCTGCAAAATAGTGAGATTGTGCATAGACTTCTGTCATTAAATTGATTTTTTGTATTGGTTTGTAGTTCACAATAAAATCAATTTTATGATGTGGTACACGAGGAAGCTGATTTCCTGTAATATCATAAGTTTGACTGTAAGTTTCTAACGCTACGAGAAAAGGTTTATGTGATTTATAGTATGCATCAAGATATGTGTATGCTAAAGAGAAAGAGACTTTTTTACTGCGTTTACTTTTTAGACTTAACTCAAAACCTTGATTTCGTGCATCTCCAACATTATCGTAGTAGTCACTATCTCCCCAGTTATATGTTCCTGCAACTTTTGAGATAATATCTTTTGTATCAGTAATAAAGGCACTTGCTTCATAGGAGATATCTTGTGTGATTTTTCCACGTGAACCTATTTCATAGTTTATATATGTCTCTTTACCCAAGTTCTGATTATCTGCTTTTTGGGAGAGTGTAGGGTTTCTAAAACCAGTTGAAACATTTGCATAGAGTGTTTGAGTTTTTTTTATGTTATAGGTAGTACCAGCTCTGTATGTTATGTTATTGAAACTTTCACTATCTGTTGTTGCCGTATCACTCCATACAGTTCCATTATAGTCATGATCTAAAGTATCCACTTCATATTTATTATAATCATATCTAATATTACCAACAGCTGTAAAATTCTCAGTTAAAGTATATTTTGTTTCACCATACACAGCATATCTATTATCAGTGGAGTCTTCTATAGAGGATTCCCCTGTATAATAATTTGTATAAGAGTGTGTCCAGTAGCTGTAGCTAGAATAATCTGTAGTTGTTTCATCATATTCACTATAGTCTCTTTTTCCTATATCTGTTCCTAGCATAAATGCTAGTTTATCAATCGTATTTCTATACTCTGCTTTTACCCCATACTGTTCAACATCATCGTTGCTGTCTCTTACATAGGTATCATCATCTCCATCTCCATTTAAATCTTGGGGAGATGCTATATAGTCATAGAGATCTTTGTAGTAATAGGTATTTAGAATTAAACTTCCCATTCTGTCAAAGTCTTTGTTGTAAGTAATATAGTATTTATAGATATCTGAATAGTAATCTTTACTCCAAGCCCAATCTCCATCATCTGCACCAGTTGGATTATTCTCTGCTTCTGTTACCCCTGTTACACTACCACGTGTGGTCTCTTGGTATCTTTTTGTTATATCTGCTGAGGCTGTAATATCACTTGTGTCATCTATGTAATATGTAAATTTTCCACTAGCTGTTTTTTGGTCATTTTGTGTCTGATACCAATAGCCATCTTCATATTTATAGCCTCCATAAAGACTTAGTGCATATTTGTCACTGCTTTTGTATGCTTTGAGCTCATAATTTTGGTAACCATAACTACCACCTTCTGCACTGAGATCTACACCATTTCTGTTTTTATGTTTTTTTGTCGTAATGATAACAGCACCTGCTGTTGCATCTGCACCATATAGATAACCGGCACTCCCTTTGATAACTTTGATAGATTCAATTTCATCAATGTTGATTCCTCTGACTTTACCACCAACTTGCATAACAGGTACACCGTCAATAATAACAGCAACACCTGTGTTTTCTCCCATAAACTCTTGTTGGTTTATTCCACGAATGTGGATTTCTACAACATCACTTCTGACATCTGCTGTAATGCCTGGTATAGTTTGTAAGAGTTCATTAATATTTTTTGGATTTATTTCCTCTATTGTTTTTGAATTAATTGTATTAACAGTAGAGACTTCTGTTTTTTTGTCATAACCTAAATCATCAATCGTGGATGATTTTACTTCAATAGGTGCCAAATCTATCGCTGATGCATTGATAGCTAAAGCGCAGATTATGGAGAGGTAA
Source organism: Sulfurimonas sp. (assembly GCA_027038255.1). GTDB lineage: Bacteria > Campylobacterota > Campylobacteria > Campylobacterales > Sulfurimonadaceae > Sulfurimonas. The sequence goes on from JALVXQ010000110.1 coordinate 31,140, forward strand.
ACACTTTTTTTCATTTTAATTTCCTTTTTTAAGAATGAATTATATGAAAAGATTGTTACAAAAGTGTTAATTTTTAATTTTAAGATATAGTTAAGATTATTCTCTCTTGACTGTAGATTGACATCTAGCTACAATTCTTGTATGTATGAAAATGTTTATGAACAAATTACAGATTCTTTGGTAAATCATGGTTATGTTGTTATAGAAGATGCTTTACATGAGACACTGGCATCGAAACTGTTTGCACAAGCAAAAGAGGAACAAAACTATAAGGTGGCTGGGGTTTCCACTGCTTCTGCAATAGATACGAACAGACGAAGAGATAAAATTCACTGGATAGATGCTGAGAGTGAAGCTACACAAGAGTATCTTGATTTTACAAACGGCTTGCGTGAGTATTTGAATCGTTCTTTGTATCTTGGACTCAATTATTATGAGGCACATTTTGCGGTGTATCAAAAGGGTGATTTTTATGAGAAACATCTCGATGCTTTTAAAAACTCTAAAAATCGAGTAGTTACGACAGTTTATTATCTCAATGATGCATGGAGTGAGGAGGATGGTGGGGAGTTGCTTATGTATGATAAAGAGGGAAATTTTATCAAAAAAGTGTTACCTAACGCGAATACTCTTGTAGTCTTTATGAGTGAAGAGTTCCCTCATGAAGTACTTCCTGCAGGTAAAGAACGTTACTCTATAGCCGGATGGTTTCGTATAGATAAAAGATGAAATTTGTTGTATAATATTGTTATAGGATATAACAAATGAAACATGTTTACGTAGCAAGACAACCGGTTTTAGATAAAAAATCTAATATATGTGCCTATGAGATTCTCTACCGAGACTCAAATCAAACAAACAGAGTTGAGAATGACCGTTACGCGAGTGCTTCGGTTATTAGCAGTGTACTCAATCAATTCGGAAAAAAAAGAATTTTAGGTGATAAACACGCTTTTGTAAAGATTGATGAGAAGTTTCTTCTCAATGACATTATATTTTCCATTCCAAAAGAGTTTTTTATTTTTTCCATTTTCAGCAGTGTAAAAATGAGTGAAAAGATTGTTGAGAGAATAGAGCAATTGCATGCCAAAGGGTATATTATAGCCATTGACAATCTTGCTCTGACAGAGGAGGCTATAAGCAAGTACACTCCTCTGTTTGCACATCTCTCTTATTTTAAAATTTTCATTGACAAGAGTGCAGAACTCAAAAAAAACATACAGACTCTTCATGCAAAAAACATTGAAGTTGTCGGTGTAAAAATCGAAGATGAAGTGAACTTTAAACTTGCCAAAGCCTTGAACTGTGATGCCTTTGAGGGCTACTATTTTGCACAGCCGAAGCTTATGGAGAATGCAGAGTACAATCCTACACGAATGGCCGTGCTGCGTCTTTATAATATTTTGATGGAAGACAGAAATATTGATGAGGCGGCAGATGAGTTTGAGAAAAATCCTGAAATCACTGTACAGCTTCTGCAGTTCATAAACTCTGCAGCTTTTTCCTTCAGAAAAAAGATCTCTTCCATTCACCATGTGATTGTGCTTATTGGACGTATTCAACTTGCAAAATGGTTGATGTTGATGATATATTCCAAATCAGTTTCATCAAGTTTTGAGGTATCGCCTTTGATGTTAATGGTGAAAAACAGAACAGAACTTATGGAGAGAATTTTAAAAGAGATACGACCTGATGCCCGTTCCAATATGCTTGGCGAAGCTTATATGGTGGGTGTACTTTCGTTGATGGATACGATTTTTTCTATGCCGCTTGAAGAAATTTTGCAAAACATTAATGTCTCTGATGAGGTTAAAGATGCACTTATGAATGATGTAGGTTTGTTTGGTGAGATATATAAGGTTGTTCGAAGTGTAGAAAAAATGGATATCAATACAATTGTAGATTTTGAGATGAAATACAAACTTGCGCCGAATAAAATAAAAAACATCATTATGACAGCCATTGAAGAGGTCGCAAAACTGGAAAACCCTAGCGAAAATGAAGAGTAATCTCAGTTCCTCTGTTTTTTTCTGATTGGATCGAAAGCGTGTAGCCATACTCTTTGACGATGGAGTCAACAATGTTAAGCCCGACGCCAAATCCTCCGGCATAGGGGTTTGCCCGTACAAAACGTTGAAAAATTACTGCGAGTTTCTCTTTTTCTATGCCGATACCCTCATCCTTTGGGGTATTGAGTTCATGGGTTGTCTCTTTGACAAAGCTCTCTATCTCTTCGACTTAATGAAAAATTTGGGCTCCTAAAACATTCATCAAACTTCGGTATATTGGGAATAAACAAAGGATTATTTACAGATGGCTGTAAAAAAATGCAAAAACTTGTCCAGAATGTAATTCCAAAAACACTATTTCTAAGGGTTCAAGAAGAGGAATTAAAAGATTTTTTTGTTATCTTATTCATACAGATAGCCCTCACCACGGATTGTTTTAATCTTCTCTTTGAGGTTTGAATCTCTTTTGTCTGTGGGTTGAAGCTCATACTTTCACTTATTGGTTCCTGTTGTGTTGTGTCTATGTGAAAAAGAGCGCAGTTCTTCAAGCAGTTCTAAACCATTTTGACCGGTGACATTGATGTCAAATATGAACAAGTCATAGCTCTCATTCTCTAAAAGCGTAATCAACGCTGTAATCTTCACGCAAAAAGTCGAGTAAAATATCGGATAAAACCGGATTATCTTCCATAAGCAGTATATTCATGGTCTGCATTTTAGCATAATAATATATAATATTGCATTTTTTATCCGATTATCGTATAATTATAAAAAAGGAGTTTAGTATGAAAGTAAAAGATATACATTCCATCTTTGGTGTCGCTCCTGCCACATATTTTGATTGGAGCAAAAAAGATCATAAAAAAAAGAAGCTCGCTACTTTGTTGAAAAATATAGAACTTGATGAAGCATTGGCTTTACTTGAAAAAGAATCTAAAGAAAAAGAAAAGCCGATGATGCTCCTATCCACGGTCAATTGCTCTATAGGTAATAAGCAAAAACACTTTACTCTTACAAAATTAAAAAATCTCTTTTACAAAAAAGAAGAGTTGGACCCATATGAGAAATATGCTCTAAAAACGATTAAAAAAGAGGCTACACAACAAGAGATAGAAGAGTTCTTGAATTATTATCATATACCACTTAACAGAGTTGATAAAGTACTCTCTGCATGACAAATAACATTGATTTTATACAAGAGCATTACCAAGATCAAATAAAAGCTTACAAGGCTTTTATCAAAGATGCTTATCCTTATTTACCTAATAGAGACAACTCTCTAATCAGATTTGGTGGAGGTACAGCTCTTGCCATTTATTATTTTCAACACAGATTGAGTTTTGATATTGATCTTTTTGTTACAGATATACAAATCCTTAATTATTTGAGTCCTAAACACTGGATTGAAGAAACGAGTTTATTTAACAGTGGCTCATATATTGACCTTTCAAATCATATTCGTGTTTTACATAAAGAGAACAATATAAAAATTGATGTTTTAGTAGCACAAGAGGCATCAAAAGATTATTTAATTGATGATTCTAAAAAAATATTTGATACAACAATATATGTTGAGAGTATTGAAGATATCATCGCTAAAAAGATTGTGTATCGTCGTAAAGATAATTTGACAAGAGATATTATCGATATTGCAATTTCTATCAAATATGCAGATAATATTTTACAAAAACTATATGATATTGAGAAAATTGACAGGAATGATGTTCAGGAACTTTACAACTCTTTATTGGAATTAGATTTGAGTATTTTTAGGGAAGAAGTAGAGATTGTACAACCATTTGAAAAATATTTAGAAGATGCTTACAATGCTCCTGAAATGATTCAAGAAGTTTGTCGAGGTATATTAAAGGCTGAATAATATTCACGAGAAATTTATTTGTCACACCTAATTCATACTTAGAATGTTGCAAGAAGTTTACTATATAATACATTTATGGTTATAAAAATAGAAAATATAGAAGATGAGGCGCTTAAGGTCTATCATGCCCTGCGTGACAAAGGGATCTTAAATGACGGGAGTTTTATTGCAGACTCTCCAAAAGTGGTCAATCTCATTTTAGAAAAAACAGATATTGTAATTCAGAGTATTTTGGCAACTCCGGAGTACTTTGAAGAGCATAAAGCACTGCTTGCTTCACGCAACATTCCCATAATGTATGTAGCGAGCAAAGAGGAGATGGGCAAGATAGTCGGGCATAAGCTTCATCATAATTGCATGATGCATGCAAAACGTCCACAAGATGTGACTTTAGAAGCAATGGGTGAGCAGATTTTACTGCTTGACAACATCACTTCAAGTGAAAATGTCGGTGCGATTGCACGGAGTATGGCTGCACTTGGGGTAGATTCTTTTATGCTTGGAAAAAGCTCGCCTCACCCTTTTAACAGAAGGGCACTACGGGTTTCGATGGGCTATGCTTCGATGCTGAAAGTGCATGTGTATGAAACGTTAAAGGAGAGCATCCATGCTTTGAAATCCTTGGGCTACACCATCTATGCTGCGGAAGTAAACGAGAATGCAAAACCGCTTGCTTCTGTCAATCCAGAGGGGAAATGGGTGCTCATTATGGGGCATGAAGGCTTTGGCATTGCAGATGATATTTTAGAGTTATGTGATGTGGTGGTAAGTATTGAGATGCAAGAAGATGTAAAAAGTTTCAATGTTGCCATCGCCGCTTCAATAATGATGTATAATTTCAAGAAATAAGAGGTACTTTTATGAATTTTTCAAAACTTCCACTCACGCAAGCGATGCTAACAAACTTAGATACGCTCGGCTATAAAAAGATGACACCCATTCAAGATGCAGCACTTCCTGCTGTTTTAGAGGGAAAAGATGTGATGGCTGAGGCAAAAACAGGCAGCGGAAAAACGGCTGCTTTTGGCATAGGTGTTCTGCATAATCTTGATGTTAAAAAGTTCCGTGTGCAGTCTTTAATCCTCTGCCCGACACGTGAGCTTGCCGACCAGGTAGCAAAAGAGCTGCGCCGTTTGGCACGTTTTGCCCATAATATTAAGATTTTGATGCTGACAGGCGGAGAGTCTTTTGGCAAACAGCTCGGCTCGCTTTCGCATCAGGCACACATTGTTGTTGGAACACCTGGTCGTGTACTCAAACATCTCAACAAAGAGAGTCTGGACTTGAGTAATTTGAACACTTTCGTTCTCGATGAAGCAGACAGAATGCTTGACATGGGCTTCATCGAAGAGATAGAGTCTCTGCTTGCCTTTATGCCAAAAGAGCGCCAAACTCTGCTTTTTTCCGCGACTTATGACGGGGAAGTGAAAAAAGTGGCAAAGGAGTTCCTGCGTGAGCCTGTCATCGTTAAGACGACTGCAGATGAACTGCCTAATGAGATAGAAGAGATTTTTTATGCCTGCAGCGATAAATTAAATACATTTGTAAAGATACTCGCCCAAAAAAAGCCAAAAAATGTCATCATCTTTACCAATACAAAACTCGAAGCAAAAGAGTTGGCTGAGAAGCTGATAGAAAAAAAGATAGATGCTTTGGCAATTCACGGGGATTTAGAGCAGTATGAACGTAATGATGTTCTTGTACAGTTCGCAAACGGCTCGACTCCCATACTTGTCGCAACCGATGTAGCTGCACGCGGGCTTGACATCAAAGAGCTCTCAATGGTCGTCAATTATGACCTGCCTCATACTGAGGAGACCTACACGCACCGCATAGGACGGACAGGACGCGCAGGGGCAAAAGGTATTGCTATAACACTCTACTCCACTTATGAGATAGAAAAAGTAGAGCCTTATAAAAGCAGTGAAAAACGCCTGTTTTTAGAGGCGGATACACTACCGGAGGCAAAAGGCTTTGAGATGAAACCTGAGTTTGTTACACTTGTCATTGAGGGTGGAAAGAAAGACAAACTACGTGCAGGGGACATTCTTGGAGCATTGACAGGCGAAGCTGGCTTGCAGGGAAAAAGCATTGGCAAGATAGACATTTATGATAAGCAGGCCTATGTTGCAATAGCGGGTGATGTCATAGATAGAGCATATAAGTACCTCAAAGATGGTAAGATTAAAAATAGAAAATTTAGTATCTGGCAGCTTTAAAAATTTAAAGAAATAGTAAATAATTTATGATTTTTGTGCTATAATTTTTATATATGCGTTAAGGAGGATGATATGCAAATAGCTCAGTATACATTTCAATCACCTTATCCAAGTCCTGTTCAGGTAGGGCGATTGGATCCTAGCTCACTTAAAGAAAACAGCTCAAATGCGGGGCAATCAGACCCTGTTGCACTCAAAAATGCAACAGTGCAAAAAGCACAAAATTTTGAGGCTACAGAAAAAACAGAAGTAAAACCAGTAGTAAGTAATACCCAGTTAGATATTTATGCTTAAGAAGTACAGTCTTTTGAAACTTCTTTAAGCATCCACTCCCATTTTCCATAGCCACTGTCGGCATTGAGATGTCCACCGTTTTGTATCACTTTCATCTCTACATCTAATACTTTTTGCAGGCTTTGTGCCTCTTTTGGTCTCATATACGGGTCATTTGTTGAGGTGACAAGCATGACATCTTTAGCATAGAGATTTTGCGGCAATACTACGGGAAAAAATTCAGAAAGTTCTTCTATATTGCAGGCGAGACTAGGTGGCGCAACAAGATAGAGTTTTTGAACCTGCGTGAGCTTTTGCTCTGCACAGAGGTGAAACCATAGGGTGTTTGCCAAAGAGTGACAGATGACGATGTCAGGTTTGAAATCTTCAAGTGTGCTACTGAGCTCACGCAGCCATACATCAAGTTTTGGCGTATCAAAATCAGAGAACTTTAAAAAGTTCACGCAGCCATAGTCTTTTGCGAGTTCGCCTGCAAGCCAGCTTTGCCAGTGTGGATAATCACTGCCGCCCCAACCATGCAGAAGAAGAACTTTTTTATGCATCTTTACTCCACGAGCGCTTTGAAATTTTTCACCGTGTAGAGCTTGAGTTGCTCTCCTTTGAGTGATTTTAGTTCACTTGAAAAGCCTTTTTTTGCCACGAGAACAAAGATATCTGCTTGTATGTTTGCTTTGGCGCAAAGCTTTTGCAGTCTTGTCAGTTCGCTTTTTTTAACCTTGTTGTTACTGTATTTACAGAGACCAACAACTCTTTTTTTTGATTTTGTAAGCCCATAGATGTCTATCTCCAAACCATCATTCTGCCAATACTCAGACATCTCCATGATGGGCTCTTCTTTGAAACTCTCACGCAGAAGATCCTGAGAGAGTTCTTTAAATGTCTGGTTTGTGAATTCATTTGCGTGACGTTCCCAACGCTCTTGTACTTCACGGTAGTCACCATCACGAATACCTTTGAAAATAGGAGAGATAAAAGCAAACCAAAAACGTAAAAAAGGAGTTGTAAAAAAGAGCTTGTCATCAGCACCTTTACACCGTTTCTGGCGTAAAATTCCTCTCTCACGCAGTGTTTCTATGGCTTTTTCTGCGACATTCTCTTCCACTTTTGCACGTTTATAGACAGCATGAAGCTTTCCATCACTTAGAGCTACTGCACTTAAGATGGAGTGATAAAGTGGCTGGCCGTCCGTGAGTTCAGTGATGTCATTTCTGATGTAGGTATAATCAGTAAGAATGAGTTTTTCAATTAACTCATAGGAAGGTTTGCTTGTATCAATCTCTCCCCATGCAACACCACCGAAGATAGCAAATTTTTCAACCGCATCTTCAAAGTTTTTTGGTTTATGGTCACTGCAGAAGTTTTTAAATTGCTCTTTGAGAGTCTCTTTTTTTGATAAAATGGGTCACTCCTTGTATAAGTTATCTAATTATACAACATTACACAAACACTACACACTATTTTTGTAGAATAACTGCAATGTAACTTGTATAACATAAACATTTCTTATTTTATGTTACACTTGTTCAAAATAACTGACTTTGTTAGTTTAAATTCAAAGGATGAGAAAATGAAAAAGTTAAATATGGCAGCAATGCTTTTGGGTGCAACACTCTTTGTTGGTTTTGGAGCAATAAGTCTTAATGCAAGTGATATGAAATGTGGAGCTGGTAAATGTGGTTCTTCTATGGAAAAACCTGCGAAGAAGTGTGGTGAAGGTAAATGTGGCGCACAGAAGAAAGCTATGAAAAAAGGAATGAAGTGTGGTGCGGGTAAATGTGGCGCACAGAAGAAAGCTATGAAAAAAGGAATGAAGTGTGGTGCGGGTAAATGTGGCGATGGCAAAAAATCTATGAAAAAAGAGAAGAAAAAAGCTATGAAGTGTGGTAAAGGAAAGTGTGGAAGTTAAGAAAACTTCTTTGATTGAAGTAGAGAGTTTCTCTACTTTATCACTATCTTCATTCTATCCTCAGCAAAAACAACTTTTCTTTTATAATTTTTTTCTATCTCCTGACGTGTTTTATTTTCATCTCCTATTGTTCCGTTCATTCTATGCGTTAGAAGGAGCTTTTTTACTTAACTACAATCTTCACTGCCAAAGCAGGGACAATGCCATGATGAACCTCTACCATCTCAAGCGAAAAATCTTTATACTGTTTATGCATGCTTTTAGATACGGTGAGGGGAATAATTGTAAAAGAGTCACTCTCTGGTGTGAGGACATCCTGCATATATCTGTAAGCACCATTTTTGCCAAAAAGTATGTGTACAAATTCATACATAGAGGGAAAATATGCATTGCCATGTGGTCCGATGATATCTAAACTCTTCTTGCGTGAGGAGAAATATCCTGCTTTTATAAAAGCAGGCAGATCTACACTGTGCTCGATATGTAGATAGGTAAGCACAACCGCTTCAAGGTCTTCAAGTTGTGCACTGCTTTGCTCAAACCGAAGCATAGAACTACACCTCATAGCTATTTGAATTTTTATTTCCTTTAGAGTGTTTTTTTGTTTTTCTTTATGCAATTAATATAGGGTATAATAATTATAGAGGATGAAGTGTATGATGAAAACTAATTTTTTAAAGAATATTATTGATAAAGAGTATTTGTTAGATACATTTGATAAATATGTTATTTTTTCTGCAACAGATTTAAAAGGAGAAATTGTATATTCAAGTGATGCTTTTAGTAGAATCAGCAGATATACAAAAGAGGAACTTTTAGGAAAAAATCACAATATAGTTAGACACAAAGATATGCCGGATAAATTATTTAAAGAATTGTGGGCTACTATAAAATCAGGTAAAACCTGGTATGGTGAAATTAAAAATAGAAAAAAAGATGGTGATTACTATTGGGTGGATGCCATAATTGAGCCTTATTACAATGATGCAGATGAAGTGATTGGCTATTATGCTGTGCGACATAATATTACAGATAAAAAAGAGTTGGAATCTTTCAAAAAAGATTTGGAAAAAGTTAATGAATTTTTAGAAGATGAGATACAAAACAGAATTAAAGATATTGTTACTCTCAACAAAGGTATTAGAGAGACGCAAAAAGAAATTATTTTTACAATGGGTACAATTGGGGAGAGTCGTTCTAAAGAGACTGGGAATCATGTAAAAAGAGTTGCAGAGTATTCAAGATTGTTGGCAGAATATAGTGGACTTGACAGATATCAAACGCAATTATTACAAGAAGCCAGCCCTATGCATGATATTGGAAAAGTTGGTATTCCTGATGCTATTTTAAATAAGCCGGGCAGACATACGGCTGATGAAACCAAGATAATGAAAACACATACAACATTGGGTTTTGATATGCTTAAACATTCTGATAAAGAACTTTTAAAAATTGCAGCAACAGTCGCTTATGAGCATCATGAAAAATGGGATGGTTCCGGATATCCTAGAGGTTTAAAAGGTAACGAGATTAGTATTTATGCACGTATTACTGCCGTCGCTGATGTATTTGACGCTCTTGGAAGTGACAGAGTCTATAAAAAAGCATGGAGAGATGAAGATATATTTCAAATGCTTGAAGAGCAAAAAGGGAAACATTTCGATCCTCTGCTCGTAGATATCTTTTTAAATAATGTAGAAGATTTTAAAAAAATTCGAGATAGATATAAAGATGTTTAATACAAAAGAGTTCTTACACACTTACTACACAGATAAAAGATAAACTTCTCTCATATAAATAAAGGAGTTTATTATGAATATCAAAAGTATCTATTTGGAATTTTCCCGATTAAGCGAGTATCTCAAATCGCCAAGTCTGCTCTTTGCACGTCTTACTGTAGCTTATGGTTTTTATCAGCCGGCTATGATGAAGTGGAATGACATCAACTCTGTTGCAGAGTGGTTTGGCTCTATGGGCATTCCGTTTCCTACACTCAATGCCTATATGGCCGCAAGTACGGAGATAACAGGTGTTGTTCTTTTAACATTGGGCTTTTTAACACGTCTGATTTCCATTCCATTAATTGTCATTATGATTGTTGCCATTGTGGCCGTACACCTACCAAATGGTTTTGAGGCAGGAAATAACGGTTTTGAAATTCCACTCTACTATATGCTCTTTTTGATTATTTTCATCGCGCATGGTGCCGGGAGATTTTCTCTTGACAGACTTCTCTTCGGTGATAAAAGTTAAGCAAGATGGAAGAGTTAGTAGAGTTTACACATAAGATAGGGCATATAAATTCCCCTATTATGATGTTTTTAATGGAGGCATTTATTGTCTTTTTTATTGTTGCCTCTGCGATTATCTATATTTATGATAAATATATTCAAAGAGAGAATCAACTGCTTATAAACTATCCGCTTATTGGAAGATTACGATATGTTTTTTATGCTTTGCGTGACCCGATGCGCCAATATTTCGGCGATGAGAAGTTTTATGAATCTTTTGACAAAGTCAAGTGGGTATATGACTCTGCCGAGCGCAAATCAGCTTATGCCTCTTTCTCTCCGGGGCAGCCGCTCAAAAGTGCACGTTTAGCGATTAAAAATGCCAACTGTGTTTTAAATACAGAGGATGTAAGTGATGATTTTTCTGTTACATTTGGAGAGAATGCTTCTTATCCGTTTAAAACAAGATCTGTATTTGGACGCAGTGCCATGAGTGACGGTGCTATCTCTCCTGAGGGTACACGTGCTTTTACCAAGGGTGCATATCTAGGAAAATTTCCTATAAATACAGGAGAAGGAAGTCTGACTTCAAACTTTTTTTATACACATAAATATACACGGGAGTGTAAGTTCTTCGAGACCTTTGAAGGGACTTTCTTTGCAAAAGGTATTTATAAAATTATCAAACTTTTACTTAACGGAGCGATTGCACAAAAGGTTTATAAACATATGGTGGTTTACTCCAAAGCACCGGATAGTTATCTGTTTGATAGGGAAGAGATACTTTTTTATCGTGTGAATTGGGATGCGGATATCTCGACTTTTCCCTCACAGGTTCCCGATGATATACCTGATATTATCTTTCAGATGGGAAGCGGTCTTTATGGTGTTCGTGATGCAGAGGGAAATTTTTGTGAGACACGGTACCAAAAAACGATGCGTTTTTGTAAGATGACAGAGATAAAGATGGCGCAAGGTGCCAAACAGACAGGCGGGAAACTGCTTGCTTCAAAAGTAAGTGAGGAGGTAGCCTACTACCGTGGAGTAGAGGCACATAAAAATCTCTTCAGCCCGAATCAGTTTCCGTTTGCGCATACTTTGGAGGAGCTGTTTGACTTTATGGGCAGATTGAAAAAACTCTCTAATAAGCCTGTTGGTGTCAAGATAGTCATCTCTTCGGCAGTAGCATTTGATGCGTATGCTAAACTTATTAAAGAGCGTTTAGATGCCGGGAGTGATGCCTACCCTGATTTCATTACCATAGACGGTGGTGACGGCGGGAGTGGTGCCGCACCATTAGAGATGATGATGACAGTGGGTATGACCATCTCAAAAGCACTCTTTATCGCTCAGAGTGCCCTGTTGCGTGAGGGAGTGCGTGAGAAGGTCAAGCTTATCGCGAGTGAAAAGGTACTGACACCTGATGATGCCATTGTTCTTTTTGGACTTGGTGCTGACTATGTGGCGATTGCGCGTGCCTTTATGATGAGTGCGGGATGCATACGGGCACGTGAGTGTTCGGGTGCACATGGACGAGCCTGCCCGGTCGGGCTTGCTACGCAAGATAAGAAGAAACGGGCCTCTTTTTTAGTAGAGAAAAAAGCAAGAAATGTTGCCTCGTACCACGCACAAATGCTCAGTGGTATTCGCGCTCTTTTGGCTGTTATGGGACTTGACAGTTTACAAAAACTTTCTAAGGAAAATCTCATATTTAAAGATAACACTGGAAAGACCTACATGGATGTCGATTGCTACTTTAAAGAGGCTTTGGTGGATTAATACACAAAGCATACACACTTTTTTTGTATAATAGTTGTAAGATAAAAAAAGGAGGATGGTATGTGTATCCCTCATAGTGCACCACGCACGATTAGCAACAATTTTGAAAAAGGCGACCCTAATTTTGTGGATGAACGCACATCTGCATATAGTCCAAAGAAAAAAGGCTCTTTTTTTGACAACTTTTTCTCGTAGAAATTTTTTAAGCGCAGGTATTTTGTCGAGTGCCGTTTTTTTGATGGACGGTTGCAGCCTTTTTGGTATTACGACACCTCTAAAGACACTCGGTGTCATGCACAAAGACCTTTTTCCAAAGGCACAAAGTCTCGGCATTCAAACAGCGCCCTATATGTCTTTGGTATTTAATCATCCCCGAATTTCCAAAGCAGATAAAGAGTTTTTAAAAAATGGCGTGAAATGGCTCAATGAAGAGGCTGTAAAAGAGTACAAATCCGCTTACACAAAGCTCTCACGCAAGGATAGAGAGAGCATTCTTAGGAGCATATCAAAAACAGAGTGGGGAGAGAGCTTTATCTATGATGTGATGAGCTATATGTTCGAAGCGATGCTCGGAGACCCAATCTATGGTGGTAACAACAAAGAAGCAGGCTGGAAATGGCTTGCATTTACAGGCGGAGAGCCGCGTCCAAAGGAGCCGTACTTATAATGGTTGATGTATGTATTATTGGAAGTGGGGCAGGAGCTGCTCCCATTGCTTATGAGCTTTCCAACGCAGGGTTTAAAGTGGTCGTGCTTGAAAAAGGAAAAAACTACACAGAAGAGGATTTCAACAAAGATGAGTTAGCAGTTTGCCGTCGTGATATGTTCACACCAAATTTAAAAGATGAGTTCCACATCATTAATGAGCGACAGAAAGATGGAACATTCAAGCGCTATGACGGACGTGAGTATAACTGGAGTTTTTGGAACGGCTCTATGGTCGGTGGCTCATCGAACTTGATGAGCGGTTATTTTCACAGACTCAAGCCCAATGACTTCAAGCTCAAAAGCATATACGGCGAAATCATAGGTGCCAATGTCGTGGACTGGCCTATAAGTTATGAGGATTTGGAGCCTTACTATACAAAAGTAGAGCAGGTTGTAGGTGTCAGCGGTAAAGTCGTAGAGCATAAGTTTCAAGAGCTGCGCTCCACGTCAAATTTTCCTTACCCGGAACTGCAGACAAACGGTGCTGTGAAGTGGTATGACAAAGCCTGTGAAGCTCTTGGTTATGATGTAATGCCTACTCCCCGTGCTATTCTCTCAGGGGATGCGCTCTCACGCAAGGGGTGTTTTTACTCTAATTTTTGCGGCTCCTACGGCTGTGCAAGTGGGGCAAAAGGGAGTGCAAGAGCGGCTTTACTGCAAAAATGTAGGGCAAGAATCGTAACCGATGCCTTTGTTTACAAGTTGGAGAGTGATGAGAAAAGAGTGACTAAAGCACATTACAAAACAAATTTGGGTGTGCCGCATGTTATCGAAGCCAAAATTTTTGTTCTTGCAGCGCAGGCCATAGAGAGTTCACGTTTGCTACTCAATTCCAAAAATAAGTTTTTCCCAAATG
>JALVXQ010000111.1 GCA_027038255.1 Sulfurimonas sp.
TGAGGTTTTGAAAAAACAGTATCACCTTTTGCTTTTCCTTTTAAAGCCATAAATATATTTCCCATAATTAAATAATAAATATACTGATACAGTGTATTCCGATTAATGCCAATTTTTTTAGAAAGGCTGCTAATATTTAACTCATAAGGTTTTGAAGTACAAATAAGGTTTACAAGCTGTTTGAGCTTCTGAATATTTTGTGGTTCTATACTAAAAACTATAGGCAAATCACTCTCTATAACAGTGTTTACAGTCTCTTCTAGTTTTATACTATATGTCTCTTTGTTCTCAAAATAGTATGGAAAATAACCATACTGAAGATACTCTTTAAAATACTCAAAAGGTTTCAATATAGAGATAATATCATCTGCAATATCTACATGGTTTTCTAGTATCTCTTCAAGTGTGTAACTCTGAAATTTCCTACCTAGTTTTAATTCTAAAAATTCTCTAAAAGACAAACCATGCACTCTGTATAAAACAGCCCGACGGCTAAGATCTGCTTTTTTATGTTCAAACTGCAAGGCACTTGAACCACTAAAAATTACTTTCAAATCTAAAAAATCATATATCTCTTTGAGCTCTTTTTCAAAATCTTTATATTTGTGTATCTCATCTATCGCTAATACTTCACCACCACTTTTACAAAACTCATCGGCTATCTCGTAGAGTGATAACGAACTTGTAATGATACTATCAGCACTAAAGTAGAGTTTTTTACTTTTTGAAACTTCTAAAGAGTTTAGATACTGAATGATTACAGTAGTTTTGCCTAAAAGTTGATTGAAAAGTAAAAGTATCTTTTATAGGAATAATTTTGTAGTTTTAAAATTTTATTAGATTTTTCAAACAGTTTTTCTAACATAGAATCCCTTTTTTGTATATTGTATTAAGCATTATTACATTTTTATGCTTAATACAAAAACCCAAACAACCAGAGTGGAATCTTATTTCCACTTCCTATTTCAATATCATCAGCCACGACAAAAGAGTTTGGCATATCTTTTATTTGTTTAAATTTTTTGCTTTTTCCACCAACTTCTAATGTATATTTACCATCAATGTAAAAATCACCCTTTTTAGGAATAGCTACTAAATGTTCATCTCGTAACATACTGGCTATAAATACTTCACGGAGTGTTCCTACATTGCTTTTATCGCAATATGCATAATGCAAATTTGTATTGTTCAAGTAAATTTTCTCCGGTTTAACAAATATATTATCACCCTTAGTAGTGGATTTGATAGTAGTAAATATTTTTGCACGATGAAGATACTCTAAAAATCTATACAGCCCTTTATAGTTATCACCCATATCCATCTTAATAAGCAACTCTTTAATATTTGGAGTATAAGGATGGGAGATGCACAACAACCTTACAAGCTTTTTCAAATTTTGAATACTAGCATACTCTATAGGAAAAATAGATGGAATATCTACCTCTATTATGGTATTTATGGTTTCATTTAAACGCAGCAGATAATCTTCTTTATCTTCAAAGTAAAACGGATAATAACCACTTTTAAGATACTCTCTAAAAGGGAGTGTAAGATTAAACTTTTCCAAGAGTTCATAGGCAATATCAATATGTCCATTTAAAATCTCTTCTAAAGTGAATGATGGAACTTTTATACCCTTGCTCAACTCAATAAATTCTCTAAAAGAGAGTCCATGCAAATGATGTAATAACGCTCTTCTACTCAAATCTGCTTTAGCATTATCAATACTCAAAGCACTACTACCGCTAAAAATAACTTTTAGGTCTAAAATATCATAGATTTTTTTGAGTTCGAGTTCAAAATTTCTATATTTATGTATTTCATCTATAACTAAAACTTCCCCCTCTTCTTTTGAAAAAGCTTCTGCAACATCAAAAAGAGAAGGTATATTTATAACATCAGCACTAATATAAAGTTTTTGGCTAAAAGGAAGATCTAATTCCTTGAGATATTGTATGAGGTATGTTGTTTTACCAACCCCTCTTGCACCAACAATACCTACAAGCTTTTTATCTAAATTAATAGAAGCGTGAAAGTATCTTTTGTATGTAAAATTATTTTTATGAAATAACTTTCGTTGATATTCTCTCAGTTCATGCAACATTTCAGACTCTTTTTTACTCTAATTGTAGCAAAACTAAATTTATAAGTTTAAAATATTTGTAAAAAATTAGAGTTATAAGTTCAGTATCTAATACAAAAACCTAAACAAGTAAAGTGCTATCTTAATATCGAAGCACAACAGCCGCCCCAACAGCAATCTGGTAAACAATTTGTGTGATGTCTTTTACCACCTGCAAATATTTACTGTCCACTTTACCAAGAACAAGTATATCATCTCCTGGTTTTACTTTATACTCACTGCCAAACATAGAATCTGCATCATAGTTTACAACTTGTCCATTTTGCTTTATAATAAGTACGCTATCCTTATTTGCTCTAAAACTATACCCACCACATGAGTTTATATAGTCATCAAAACTCATACTTTTTACATAGCTCTGTGCGCCGGGGAGCATTACCTCACCTTGTACTATTATCATATGATTCTTTTTTGGAATATAAATTTCATCTTGATCTTCTAAAGTGATTTCAGAAAGATTTGTATCTTTATTTATAACCACTTTTCCTTTAAATTGCACTTTTCTTGCTCTTTGTATAAAATTTAGTACAAGCTGTGCCTCTTGTTTTCTAATAATTGCTTCTTCTGTAGTTGCAGAACCAGTTGTAAGTGTTTTTGCTTCAAGATCATTTAGCTGTGCATTAAGCAACTTTTTTTGTTCTATTGCTATGCTCTTTCTATAAAGCTTAAAAGCTTTCATATCTGAAAGAATTGATGGTTTTATCTTCTTAAATACTTCTGCTAGAGTTGTCCCCTTAGGTACCACAAGATTATGCA
>JALVXQ010000112.1 GCA_027038255.1 Sulfurimonas sp.
GCTGCAGTGCTTGGATACCAAAACCTATCCATGCAATAAAAACCAGATAATCTACAAAAGTGTTCACAATTGCAAGTTTTTCTTTTGCTACTCCATAGTTACCCGCTTTTAAAAAATCACTTGCACCTAGTAAAATAGGAGTTTTTCTTTTTGCTATATTTATATAACCAATCTGCATTACACTCGTATAAACCGAAAGTGCCACATACAAAGTATATATACCTACAATTGTCATTACCATCAAAATTACCTTTTCAAAATCTATATCATTATAACTAAATTATTTAATAGAAATACTCTTACTTGGAGGGACTGCATTGATTGGGTCATGTGTTTTTATGACATCCCCTTTGTCCGTATAAACTTTTGATGCCAACACAAAACCTGCACCTATTAAAAGTCCTATTACAATAACTGTCCAGACTATTTTTTTCTTTTCGCCTGTTAATGTATTGTAATCATCCATATCACGTAATTCCGGTTCTGTTCCTATTTTAGACATAGTTTATCCTTTAAAATTATATTTTTACAATGATAACCAAGATGAGTATAATTCTTTAAAACAGTTTTAAAGTAACTTGACGATTTAAGTCTATTTTTTATTTTGTTTTATCGTCGTTGCATTCATAAATGGAGATCTACTCTACAGGATAATCTAAAATATAATCCACAACTTTAGACTCAAGTGTCACCTCTTTAATGAGTTCGACAACTTTGAGATGTTCCTCATGCACAGCGTATGCTTTCAGATCTTCTTCACTCTCAAAAGTAGAGTAGAGTGAAAGATCCATAGCACGTTCAGATTCATTAAAATTAATCCCGACTTCCATCGTTTTTAAGACATCAATTTTGCCCTCAAGTTTCTCAAGTTTATCTTGAACTTTTGCGATATTTAAAACTTTATTTTCCGCTTTGAACCGAAACATTACAATATGAACAACCATACTAAATCCTTAAAAAAATTTCAAAATTTTATCAGATTTTTCATTATACTTGGATAATATAGACATATGAAAGAATTATATGGCTCAGGTGTTCTCTTTTTTTACTTTTTTAAATGGCCTTATGCAGTAGGTTTTCCCTTCCTTTACTACAATGGCATGCAAAACAACTATATACTCAACACTTTATGGTTCTATTGTCTGTTTCTTATTTTTAAAGACTTTTACACTTTTTACAAAAGAGGTAAAGAAAAACAAGAGAATGATGAAGAGAATGCTTAAGAGAGCACACCTTTCCAAAAAAACTCTGCAATCATTACAATAAAGAAAATACCCAAGATATTAAGCACGATTCCATACTTTATCATATCTCTAACATTAACTACGCCACTGCTCATAGCTATGGCATTTGGCGGTGTCGCAATAGGGAGCATAAAGGCATAGGATGCACAGACAGTTGCCACCATCATAAAAAGAGTTGTGTTGATTCCTGATTGCTGTGCTACTGCGTAAATAACAGGCAACATGATGGAGATAAGCGCTGTATTTGATGTTATTTCTGTAGTAAATGTTATAAGCACGGCAACACTCAAGAGTAATAAAATCGGTGTTACACTTGTCATATCTAAAAGATAAGAGGCAAGCTCATCAGCCAAACCGGTTTGCGAAAATGCTTTAGCTATGGAAAACCCTGCACCAAACAAAAACATGATCGAATAAGGAACTTTTTTACTATCTTCATCCCATATTAAAATATGAAACGGTGCAATAAAGAGTAAAAGTCCAAAGGCAAGTAAAATACCACTTTCACTCAAACCTAGCCCTGCCCAAAACGGTTTCATCGGTGCATTTACCAAAAGCAGCACTATTAAAGCGCCAAGCAGAAGTAAAACTTTTTTTTGAGCAGTGTCTAAAACAGTGCTGGTTATCTCTCTTTTGATGACAATATCACTGACACCAATACCTAAAAGAAAACTCACGCTGACAAGCATTAAAATAACCAGAGGTGCAACCATCCACATCCATTGAAAAAATGGAATGAGTTCCATACCATGCTCTTGCATAATTCCTAAAAGTATGAGGTTTGGCGGCGTTCCGATGGGAGTTAAAATCCCACCAACACTGGCACCATAGGCAATAGCCAGAGCAAAACGCATCTTTAGTTTTGTGTTTTCTGTTATGAAAATTGCAATGCTTATAAGCAGCAGTGTTGTTGTCGTGTTAGAGAGTATAGAGCTCAACAGTGCAGAGGTAACGGCCAAAGAAAATATCATCCCTCGTGGTGTCGCCGGGAATATGCCAAGTATTTTGTCTGCGATGTAAATATGCAGTTTTGTCTTCTCTACCGCAATAGCAAGTAAAAAACCACCCAAAAAGAGGTAGATAATAGGGTGGGCATAGTTGACCGTCGTTGCTTTGGTAGAAATGATACCTAAAGCCGGAAAAAGAATGATAGGCAAAAGAGAGATAACTCCCAAATGCAAGGCTTCATTTGTCCATAGAACAACTAAAAAAGCAATGACACCCAGCAGTCTGCTTTGGCGTTCGTCAAAAACAGTCAAACCCAGCATATAGATAAACAGTCCTACTATTAAAGCTATAGATACTTTAAAAAGCTGTTTTGTATACTTACCCATTTTTTTCCTTAATTGCTCAGCAGGTCTCGCAGAGATTCCTGTGAACTTTTCCCTTCTAGTACAGCATGAACTTCTCTGGCTATTGGAAGATAAAGATCATCCTTCAGAGCGATCTCTTGCAGTGCGTATGCAGTACCTATACCTTCTGCCACTTCTCCAAGATCATTCAATATCTCTTCTTGCGTGAGTCCTTTCGCCAGTCCTAAACCTACGCGGAAATTTCTACTCATCGTAGAAGAGGCTGTTAAAAACAGATCTCCTGCCCCACTCAGTCCTAAAAAAGTATCTTTCTTCGCACCATATGCAGCACCAAAACGC
>JALVXQ010000113.1 GCA_027038255.1 Sulfurimonas sp.
GTATCTCTTTGATGGGCGTTAAAGACAGACCGGGAATCGCTTCTGATATTTTTAATGCACTTGCAGATGCTGAGGTTAATGTTGACATGATTATTCAAAACAAAGCACATGATGATACAACAAACATAGACTTTACTGTACCTGTCGGTGATTTAAATGATGCAAAAAATGTTGTTGATACTTTTGTAAAGGGCAAAGAGATAGAGGCGGATTCTTACAATGAAGATATCTGTAAAGTCTCTGTAGTGGGTGTTGGGATGAAGTCTCACGCAGGTGTGGCTGCACTTGCTTTTTCAACAATGGCAAAAGAGAATATTAACATTAACATGATTTCAACTTCGGAGATAAAAGTCTCTGTCGTCATTGATGAGAAATATGCAGAGTTGGCAGTACGCAGCCTTCATGATGCATATGAGCTAGAAAAGTAGTCGATGCAGATGCCTGATTTTGCCCAATGGAGTCTTGATGCTATCCGTGAAGAAGGCGGAAGTCTCTCCTGGCTTGAAGAGTACCGTTTTGAATGGTCTAAAACAACGGCTTTTGCCTTGGAGCAGATCTTAAGCGGCAAAACAGTCATCTTAATCACAGATGAGAAAAGAAAATGGCTGGAGCATTATATACTCAGCTCTATTAACAGTGTTTTGCTTGACCGTCCTCTTATTCCTATCATCAGTATAGACAGCATCTACAGACATTACAATAATTTAAATGGCGGCGAGATGATAGATATGCTCGATGACATGATATCACTCTCCTATAAAGATGATTATTTCTTTTGGTATATCGGTAAAGGTGACGATAAAAGAAGTGACATCGCAAAGAGAAAAGATGAGAGTTACTTTTGGATTTTTGATGAAGATTTCAACAATGCTTTTACGTTAAAATCATATGACCCTGTGCTTGATATTAAACTCTTGCAGCTGTACCGTCTTTTTGATGCCTCTTTGAGTGCTACAATGTTTGGAGAGGTAGATGCAGGCTCTTAATCCCACACAGGGACATATTTTAATCTCTGTAGATATAGAGAATGAGATCGAGAGATTGCAAAATGAGTTAAAACCGCTGCGTGTTGTTAAATTTTTTGAAGAAAATTTCAAAATAGAACATGCAAAACTTGTCACGCAAGAGGCTTACATTAGTGAGTCGCAAACAAAGTACATTATCATCGCTGCTGTTGAGTTTACAACTGTAGCGCAAAATTCTCTGCTGAAGCTTCTTGAAGAACCACCGAAAAATATTGAATTTATCATCATCTCCCCTACAAAATCAAATCTACTGCCGACGGTACGCTCTCGTCTTCCGATACTCAAAACGGAGCGCTCCCATGAGAGAGGAGTTTTAGATATAAATCTTGCGAAGATAGATTATAAAGAGATATTTTCTTTTTTAAAAGAGCATGCAAGAGTTTCAAAAAATGATGCAAAAACACTTGTTGAAGCAATCTATTATAGAGCTACGGTTGTTGATAGACTCATATTGTCCCAACGGCAGCTCGATAATTTTGACAAAGCCTACAGACTGCTTGATCTCAACGCACGTCCACAGTCTGTTTTTGCAATGCTGTTGATGAGTTTCACTGGAGAGCGGGGATGAGAGTAGAAAAACTCTCGTGTGAGACGGATATCAAGAAATATCTTAAAAATCTTGGTGTAGACGGCGGTGGTGTGAATATTTTGGCTTCAAAAGCAAAAGTGCACCTCATAGCTATAAAAGATCTGCATGTAGGTGCTGCAAACATCTTAAAACAGGATGCCCTCTCTATAGGGGCAGATCTGGCAGTACCTCGCGGGACTGTGATAGCAAAAAGTCCAAAGGTGGATTGTCTCCTCATCGCAAGCACAAAAGAGCTCGAAACACTCTCACGCAAAGAACTTGCACAGCCTTTTGGTCTCAAAGAGCTGGCAAAGCAGTTAAAAGCCTATACCAAGATTATAAAGCCGAAAAAAGCACAGATAATGGGAGTTATCAATGCCAATGACGACAGTTTTTTCAGCGGTAGTCGTTTTGTAAGTTCTGATGCGATTGGCAAGATTGAGCAGATGATAGAAGAGGGTGCTGACATCATAGATATAGGTGCTGTCTCGTCTCGTCCAAATGCACCTGTAGTAGCTGTGGATGAAGAACTTGAGAGAATCCAACCGATACTTACACTCATTAAAGAGAAAAAACTCTATGAAAAAACTACTTTTAGTATAGATAGCTATGAGCCGGCGGTAATTGAGCGGGCACTTGAGAGCGGATTTTCTATAGTGAATGATATAACAGGTTTAGAAAATGATGAAGTATGCAGAGTTGCTTCGAAGTACCAGGCAAAAGTCGTGATAATGCATATGCAGGGACGTCCGCAAAATATGCAAGATAATCCAAGCTATGATGATGTTCTTGATGAGGTGTACTCTTTTTTTCAAGAGCGCATAGAAAAAGCAGAGAGTTTTGGTCTCAAAGATATCATTTTAGATGTCGGCATTGGTTTTGGTAAAACATTGGATGACAATATGATGCTTTTAAAAAATTTAGAACATTTCTTGTCTTTGCAGAAACCTCTTTTAATCGGTGCCTCACGCAAGTCAATGATAGATAAACTTTCACCTTCGAAAGTTGAAGAGAGAGTTGCAGGCACTTTGGCATTGCACCTGGAAGCTTTTAGAAACGGGGCTTCAATTTTACGCGTGCATGATGTCTATGAACACGCACAGGCACTACGTGTGCAAGAGGCATTTTTAAAGCTTTAGAGCATTATGCCTCTGATTGTAAAAAAGAGCACTGCAGCTAAAACAGCAGCAGCAGGAACAGTGATAAGCCACGCAGCAACAATCTTTTTAATAGCATCCCGTTTAACATACTCTACTTTCTGTACTCGTTTTATATGCTTTTTCGCAGATTTAATGAGTTTTTCTTCTTTCTCAATCAGTTTATAAAGCTCAACAATTCTTTTATACTCTGTGACATCTTTCTCTTTTTTAGAAGTAAGCGTTTTGAGCTCACCTTTGAGTGCATTGAGATTGTGTTTTTCATCTTGAATCAGCTCCTGATCCTCTTCAATGGTCGTGGTCGTTTCTGTTAAATGGAGATACTCACGCAAAAATCCAACTCCAAAAACACCACCAATAGCGATGTGTGTGGAACTAACCGGGAGACCAAGCTGTGAAGCGATGATAACGGTGATGGAAGCCGCCATTGCAATGGAAAATGCACGAATCTGATCAAGCTCTGTAATCTCAGAACCGACTGTTCGAATCAGTTTTGGTCCATAGAGTGCAAGACCTATGGCGATACCCACAGCACCCACACCCATAACCCAAAGAGGAATGCTCGCTTTTGAAGAGATACCGCCATTTACAACGGCATCATTGATAGCGGCAAGTGGTCCGATGGCATTGGCAACATCATTTGCACCGTGCGCAAAACTTAGTAGTGCCGCAGCAAAGATAAGAGGAATTGTAAAGAGCGTATTGACTGCATCTTTTGAGTTTTTCATCTCTTTTTGTGTTGCAAGCTTTGCTTTGAGCAGAAAATATACAACAAAACCAATGATTGCACCTATAATAAGTGCTGTGAGGAAAGTAGGTTTTTTTGTCATTTCAAGAGAGATAAGTGGGATAGTGTTGAGTATATCTACAACCTGAGGCCATATCTTCTTGAGTCCTTTAAGGACAAGATAAGTAACAAAAGCCCAAGACATCACTGCAACAAAGATAGGAACATACTGCTTTGCAGCTTTTATTTTGTCCTCTTTAAATATAATAGATTTTTTAATAGCAAATAAAAAGGCAGCCGCAATAACTCCACCTAAAATAGGAGAAATCACCCATGATGCAGCAATTTTTGCCATTGTAGTCCAAGATACGATGCTAAAACCGGCTGCTGCAATACCCGCACCCATAACGCCCCCGACAATAGAGTGTGTTGTTGAAACGGGTGCTTTCATAGCAGTCGCGAAGTTGAGCCAGAGTGCAGCTGCAAGGAGTGCCGCCATCATAGCCCAGATAAAAGGATCAGGGTTGCCACCAAAAGCTGCGATGTCAATGATGCCTTTTTTAATGGTTTTGACAACTTCACCACCGGCGATGAGTGCACCGCCTGCTTCAAATACAGCCGCAATAATAATGGCCATAGTCATAGTCATAGCACGACTGCCAACTGCAGGACCAACATTGTTCGCAACATCATTTGCACCGATATTCATTGCCATATAGGCACCAATGAGTGCAGCTACCGCTAAGAACATGTTGTTAGAAATACCGCCGTTACTTAAAAAAGTGTAGGTAAGTACACCAATCATAAAAAAGAGGGCAAAACCTATACGTGTAAAGTCTGTTCCGCTTTTTTTCAGTGCTTCTTTTTCAAGCTTGCTTATCGTTTCTATTTCCATGCTTGCTCCGCATATAAGGTATTACGAATTATAGAGTGTTTTTACTTGATATATGCTTTTATAATCTCTTGACGCTCTAGTGGTCTGTCCCCTCCGGAACGTCCTGTTGTCGCGACATCATTGAGTTTCATAATTGTCTGCATGGAAGTTTTACCCACTATTTTTCCAAAGATTGTATAGCCGCCGTTAAGCCATGGGGCAGGTGCTGTTGTGATGAAAAACTGGCTACCGTTTGTATTTGGTCCGCGGTTTGCCATAGCAAGAATACCCGCTTTGTCAAAAACAAGATTGGGTTTGAACTCATCTTTAAAATCTTTGTGCCAGATACTTTCGCCTCCGCGTCCGCTCTCTGTAGGGTCTCCCCCTTGAATCATAAAATTGTGTATGATTCTGTGAAAAGCGATACCATTGTAGTATCCATCTTTGACATGAGTTACAAAATTCTCTACTGCAAGAGGTGCTACATCAGGAAAAAGTTCCAACTCAATGTTGCCTTGTGTCGTTTTTAATACTACATGCGGATTGGATGCCGCAAAAAGATTGATATTTAGTAATAATACAAGTGCAAAAAATATCTTTTTTATCATGGTTATTCCTCTTCTTTAAAGTTTAAACATACAGAGTTGATGCAGTAACGCTCTCCTGTAGGCTCTGGCCCATCAGGAAAAACATGACCAAGATGTGCATCACAGCTCGCGCAACGTACCTCGATCCGTATCATTCCGTGGCTCATGTCTTTTATCTCTGTGACTGCACCTTCGAGTGCTTCA
Source organism: Sulfurimonas sp. (assembly GCA_027038255.1). Lineage (GTDB taxonomy): Bacteria > Campylobacterota > Campylobacteria > Campylobacterales > Sulfurimonadaceae > Sulfurimonas. Next base: position 5,143 of record JALVXQ010000113.1, read on the forward strand.
TAATAACTCGGCCAGCCGGTGCCGGAATCAAATTTTGTACTTGATTCAAAAAGCGGTGCTCCGCAGCAGATACATTCATAGATACCTGTTGCTTTATTGTCATAATATTTCCCGGAAAAGGGAGCTTCTGTCCCATGTTGACGGCAGACAGAAAAAGCTTCCGGGGAGAGTTGTTCTCTCCACTCCTGTTCTGTTTTACTCACTTTCATATGTTTCCTTTAATCTCTCTATCTCTTGACAATCCTCTTCATACAAAATATGCAAGGTTTGCGTAGCTATACTGCAGGCATAGGCAATTTCATCTTTATCTCCATAACAGACATCCATTAAAATGACATGTTTTGCATCAATATCGACAATATCACTGTAGGTTGTCAGTAAAAGAGAGTCAAGTTTTTGCTCTAAAAGATGTTTGGAAGCATCTATAATCAAGGTTTCATCCTCAATGAATGAAGATAAATCATCTTTGAGTTTTTCCCTGCTGAGTGTGTTGCTGATAACGACGATTTCACTTGCTTTTGCATTTTGAAGCAGGGAAGAGACGAGGTGCAGTGCTTTTGCATGTGGATTTGTTTTGTAAAAATGAATTTCCCTCTCTTGAGGCAGATAACTCTGTGTAAAAGAGAATGCAGGCTCTTCATTTGCATCATTTACGAGAATCAAATCAGATTTTTTTTGAATATGTTTAAGATATGAGAGAAAGTTTTGTGGCATGAGATTGGCATCATCACAGATGATTAAGTCTGCTGCATCAAAGCTTTTTTGCATTAACTTCTCATCTATGTAGAGTGCATCATCCAAACGGGGCATTTTTAACTTCGTAAGATGTCTGTTAAGCAGTTCTATAGGGGTTAAAATTTCAAATGCCATAAGGTCTATATCTATGATGGCATGTTCTATTAACTCTAAAAAGCGTTTATGTAAAATATCTTTTGAAAGCGTTGTAGGTTTGAGAAGAATAATCTTCTGACGCTCTTTTTGAAAAAGCTCTTTGAGCGATTTTAAAAGCAGCGTATAGCTTTTTCCACTTTTTGCGGGTGCAGATAAGTTTTGCAGACCTCTTATTTTTGCATCAATAAATGCTGTCTGTGCATCATTGCAGAGATGAATCTCACCGCTGCTTTTGACGATGGCATATTGAATAAAGAGTGTGCCTAAAACAGTATCTGCCGATGGAAGTGAATGGTCTTCCGGTGCTGCATTTTGCAGTTTTTTAAAAATTTCAGAACTGTCAGAATCGCTGAAGATAATTTTATCTTTAGGAAGGATAGCCTGTAATGACTCATTTAAGTGCTCATACTCATCAGAACTTAAATTTTCCATTAACAGGTAGTTGAAAATCTCCACGCCGTCGTTATGCAGGAGCTCATTGAATTTTTGCTTGATTACAGCATGTGTTTTATCAAAAGCAAGTGTATCTTTTGAATTATCAACGCTCTCAGCCTTGCTCGCCGTTGCATTTTTCAAATCATCATACGACCACTCTTTCATTTCAAATATATAGATACCTCGTAGGTTGTCATATATCATTAAAGGAATGAGATAAGCATTTTTATGGTGAAAAATTTCTTTGTAAGCATAAACGATAAGATTACTGTTTTGTGAAAGTAATTTGATTTTTTTTAGTAGCAGTGAATCAGGGACTACTAAAGTCTCTTCTTTTGCTTTAAAAAATGAAGAAAGGAGTGATAATTTCATTATAGACATAAAATACCGCCATGAAAATGACGATATTTCAACAATTATTTACCAGCTGCAACGCGGTCTTTAAGACCTTTACCAGCTTTAAATTTTGGAACCATTTTATCTTGAGTAGTGTACGTTTTGTTAGTACCAGGTACTGTACCACTTTTACCTTTTTGTAATGCAGCAGCGAAACTACCAAAACCAACTAAAGAAACATCTTCCTTTTTAACTAATGCAGCTGTTACTGCTTCAGTGAATGCTTTAATTGCCGCTTCAGCCTCTACTTTAGTTTTGTAGTTACCAGACTCTTGTACTAATTCAACGAATTGCGCTTTATTCATAGATTTACCCTTGGATTAAAATTTTCCGAATTAAATAATTCAGCTAGAGATACTTTATAGTTTATTTGCTTAAATTTTTCTTCTTTTTGGCAAATTTGAGTAAAAAATGTGATATTTTTGTTTCTTTTAGTCCAGATTTAGCCTGTTTGACGAGTTTTTTGACATTGAGTGCCGTCGGCTTAGAAATAATTAAAGCTGATAAATCCTTCAATTTTTCATATTTGCTGACACTGTGAATAGATAAAAACACATCTTCTAAGCCATCTCTTTCATTTTTTGTAAGCGCACCCATCTCTACTCCTCAAGCTTGTTGATTTTTCTTACTGCTCGTATAATCTCGTCATCATCCAGTTTCCCTAACATTTTCATAACCACTGCAGCCGCCTGCGGTTTTGCACGACCAAGCTTCCAGTCTTGGTAAGTACGCATAGAAATCCCCAGTTCATTAGCCATATCTTTAAGTGATATCTTCTTGCCGTTGTTTTGAGACTCTATTGAGTTATGTAGGATATTAAACAGATCATCAATTTGCATAAAAAAGATTATACGGGTTTAATACTTAAATATACATTTTATTTATATAAATATATTAAATATTGTATTTAATAGTATAAAAATAGAATTATTTATGAATTATAATATATATATAATAAATATAATTGTATTAATAACACGGAAAACCGTGTATAATTCTTGGGGGAATAGATATTTTATAGAAACTGTTTGAAAAATTATTCTATTGTCAGGGAGATTGCGGGAGGGAGCAGGGTAATTTTTTCATCTTTCACTTTTAGATGAAACGGCAGGTAGGCCTTTGTATCTGTTTTATAATGGAGTTCATGATTTTCATCTATGGTAAAGATGATATGATTTAAACCTCTAAAAGGCTGTTCTACCGATATAGTCGCCGTTTTATAAGAGTCGGTAATCTTTTTCTCTTCTATTTTAAGAGAGGCTATCTCATCTTCTAAGAGTTTTACCTCTTTGGGTCGAAAGCGCTTTGCCTGATCAAGTCTGTATTTTAGATCTTCAAGCTCTTCTTTTATAAAAGCAATTTTTACTTTTTGAACAGGAATGTCTCTGTAGTTAATCTTGAAAAGATTGTCTTCACCACTTACAAGCCGTACTGTTATGGAGTTTGAAGCATAGACCTTAAGGTTGTTCTTTGTGTGCCCGATGACAACATCCTGTGCATATATCTGCCCGCCTAAGGAGGACTCAACAGTTACTTTTGTTGCATGTACGACACCGCCTTCTAAGAGTCCTATCTCCGCTTCGTGGCAGCGAAGTGTTCCTTTATGACGGTTTATCTTTGCAAATTTTGCATACTGCTTTGCATCTTGATGTGTCACGCCTTTAATATCTAAATGCAGGGCTTCAAGTCTGGAGTGTGCTCCTACAAAGCCCTCAACATGGATGCTCTCTGAAACAAGTTCGACACCTTCTCCTATAGAATCCTTTGTAGTGTCATGCTGTGCAACAATGATGTCAATGTTGTTCTCTTCATCTTCTGAATCGATGACATGTTTGTTGCGTGAGATCTCATGCAGTTTGAGTCTGTTGTCTACTGAAAGTTTCACTCCGTCATAATGGACATAACCACGGTTGATGCTGATATAGCGTTTGGAGTTTTTGTCTTCTTGGATACGGACAGATTTTGGGTCAATCTCCACCTGTACGTCATCATTGTTTTGTGCATAGAGACTGTCAATATTTTTTCCGTGTGCATTGAGCCCGTTTCTTCCATAGAGTGGTTTTTTGTACTCTATGAGTATCTCATCTTTATCGACTTCCACTATCATACTCTCGTGCTCTTTTTCTTTAAACCAAAATATCGCCCGACTCTCTCTTGAGACGATAGGCTCGATACCGTCAAAAAGAGGAATCTTTACTTTTTTGGTGAATTTGCCTGCATAGATGTACTTTACAAAACTTTTGAGTGTCTTCTTCATAGATTCATCAAAGAGTTGCACCAAAATTCCATTATAAGCTTTTATTTTATTTATATCTCTGTAGAGCACTTTAAGAAGATCAACAGCTGTGTAAAGCTTATGGGGAATCTTTGATTCGGGAGAGAGAATGAGTTTTGGATGTGTTGCATATCTTCCAAAATCAATGGTGTAGATAAGCTCAAGCTCCTGCATCTCTTTTTGCATCGCTGTAATAGTATAGATTTGGCTAAACTCAACATGCTCGTTTACTATTTTGTCTCTGTCGAGGTAGGGAGCAAGCATCTCTTTTGAGTAGTGCTCAAACTCAGGACTGTGAATATTTTTAAGCAGTGTCTCGATTTTATTGAGTTTGAAGTCACACTCACTAAGGGGTATGAGATTGTCTGTAGCATAACGCTCAAGAGCATCTTTTATATGTTTTGTCTTTATAAGCTCTTTTGCAGGCATATACTAATACTCTAACAAATCACTGTAGTCATATTTTGAAAAATTGAGGTAGAGTTTTCCATTTTGTTTGATGATGCGTACATCTTTGTCATAGACAGCTAAAAATCTTTTTTTGATGATTTTTCTTTGGTATGACTCCAACTCCAACGTTTTGAGGTACTCTTTGAGTTCGACTATCTCATCCTCTCGTTTTTTTCGCTCTTTTTTACTCTCTGTACTGACTGTCTCAACATCATGAATTGTTTGAGGGGTCTGCGTGAGCAGTTGGGTGTTCATAAGTTCTAAAATATTTTTGAGCTGTTCATCTTTTTGAGAGTATACCTGCTCTATTTTGTTCATCTCTTCACGCAGCATCTGCTCTTTGTCATCGATGAGTTTGTCGATTTTTGTCTCAAGTTGAATAATTTTTTCTTTAAGTTGATGGTTCTCTTTTTGGTAGAGTGAAAGGACCATAGCAACAGTTGTCTTTGGTTTTTGCGGCATCTGCTTTACCTCTTTTTGCTCTTTTTTTTCTTGGTGAATCTCTTCTCTCTTTTGGGGTTCAAGGGAACTCCGTGTTACTATAATGTAGGTAACGCCATCTTCGATAATATAGTTGAGTTTTTTTGCACGCAGTTTGGAGTTTATCATCTCTTTGGACATTTTAAAATGTTTTGAATACTCGTCTAAAGTTAGTCTCATTCTTACTCCTTGGGTTTTGCAGCTATTAAAATTTATATTTTGGAGGGGTAATTATACCTGATTTTCTCATCCATACTAAATAGCCCCGTTTCGTCATGCTGTGTTTGTCTTTAAAAACATACGCTTCGGAGTGTTTGAACTCTCTTCGTTGCAGCAGTTCCTCATAATCTTTTCGTTTTGAGAGAAATTTTTTGAGATTATCATAGGCTGCATCAGATACCATGACAGTTGAGATGGTGAAATCTTTGAGTTCAAGGTAGCGTGAGCAGTCGTTGAGTCCGTCACCTATAAAGTTCTTATGTCCCAAAATATCTCGAAACTGATTGACCCCGCCGGTATGTACTGCGATGCGAATACCGTGAAAGTAAGGGAACATCTTGGCAATCTGGTCAGAGAAGTGGTTGAAACTCAAACCCAATATAACGCCGTAGCCTTTATACTTTGGATTTAAAATACAGTAAAAACCGTCGCCTGTAGGAATGAATCCCATAATGAAAGTCTCAAGAACGATGTCAGAGTGTGAGAGCATCTTTTCGATGACCTTTCGGTAACTGCGTGTCAAAAAAGAGATAATCTCAAGCTGCTGTCTGGAGTCGAGTTTGGAAAAGTTAATAACATCTATGAGGACGATGTCTGTTGTTATCTCTCTGTATGCTGCCATCTAAAATTCTTTGTTTTTAAGGATTTTAACATAAAGTTGTTTTAAATGAACTATATATTATAATCTCAAAATTAAATTTTTTAGGAACGTATTATGAGCAAAGGTGTTTTAGATATTGTTAAACCGGGTGTTCTTTTTGGTGATGATGTCCAAAAAGTGTATAACCATGCAAAAAAAGAGGGTTTCGCTATTCCTGCGGTCAATGTAGTAAACAGTGACTCTTTAAACGCTGTTTTAGAAGCTGCTGCAAAGGCAAACTCTCCTGTGATTATTCAGTTCAGTAACGGCGGTGCATCTTTTTATGCTGGAAAAGGTCTAAGCAATGAGAATGAAAGAGCTGCCATTACTGGTGCTGTTGCCGGTGCAATTCATACACACATGATGGCAGAAGCGTATGGTGTCGCAGTCATCTTACACACTGACCACGCATCTAAAAAACTTCTGCCATGGATAAATGCACTCCTTGAAGCAGGTGAGGGATATTATGCTACACAGGGCAAACCACTCTTCTCTTCACATATGTTAGACCTCTCCGAAGAGCCTATTGAAGAGAACATTGGTGTATGTAAAGCTTACCTCGAGCGCATGAGTAAAATCGGTATGAGCATTGAGATAGAACTTGGCTGTACAGGAGGGGAAGAAGATGGCGTTGACAACACAAACATTGACAATGCACTTCTCTATACACAGCCGGCAGAAGTTGCTTTAGCCTACAAAGAGCTGAATGAAATTTCTTCCAATTTTACAATTGCGGCATCTTTTGGCAATGTCCACGGAGTCTATAAACCGGGAAATGTACAGCTCACGCCCAAGATCTTAGATAACTCTCAAAAATATATTGCAGAGAAATTTAACACAGGTGAAAAACCTGTAAACTTCGTATTTCATGGCGGTTCAGGATCTCTTCCTTCAGAAATAGAAGAGGCAATCGGTTATGGTGTCATCAAAATGAATATAGATACCGATACACAGTGGGCAACATGGGACGGCGTACGTCAATATGTCGCTAAAAACCATGATTATTTGCAAGGACAAATCGGAAACCCAGAGGGTGAAGAGAAACCAAATAAAAAATATTATGATCCTAGAAAATGGTTGCGTGCAGGTCAGGAATCTTTAGTTGAGCGTGTACTTCAGGCT
>JALVXQ010000114.1 GCA_027038255.1 Sulfurimonas sp.
CTTCCAAACCTAAATGGCGTGCATAGTTGAGCAGGTCTTTAAGATCTTTTTTAGAGAGTGCCGCGGCGATGAGCAAAATAAAATCAGCACCAAAGACTAAAGCCTCTAAAACCTGATACTTAGAGATGATAAAATCTTTTCTTAAAAGCGGGACACTTACATACCGACGGATACCTGCAAGATACTCTAAATCACCCTGAAAAAAGTGCGGCTCGGTAAGTACAGAGATAGCACTAGCACCACCTCTCTCGTATGCCTGTGCAATCGCTAAAGGATCAAAATCTTCACGGATAACACCCTTTGAAGGGGAAGCTTTTTTCACTTCAGAAATAATTCTATACGGATCTTCCTCTGTCGCTTTAAGGTAAGGAACAACATCGCGTGGCTGACGTGCATTAAAAGCAAGGGAACGCCCTAACCAGTCTAGAGAAAACTTTTTCTCACGCTCTACTAAATCTTCTTTCGTTTTTTCAATAATATCATCTAAAATCATTTTTTCTTTTTTACCCTTTTATGTTTTGTACTGCAGCGCTCAATCTTTTTAAAATGTGCTTGAACTTCTGGTGCATCGCCACCCTCAAGTTTCATCACTTTTGTAATGATCTTTTTCGCTTTTTTGCAATACCCAAGTTTATAGTATCCCCATGCAAGAGAATCCAAATAGTACGCAGAGTTGGGCTGTTTCTTCAGCACTTCTCGAATATACTTCATCCCTTTTCTTACATTTACATCATGGTCTATCAAAATATAGCCGAGATAATTCATGTAGAGTGTATCTTTGTTCTTCTTCACAACATTTTCAAGATTGGCTATGACATTATAGAGTGCTTTTTTAGGTACTTTACCATGATAGCTCTCATATTTATAAATGGCACTCTGCCCAAGGTAAGCCACATCCGAACTCTCTTTATAGAGCTTAAATGCCAACTTGCTTGCGTGAGCATAATTTTTTCCGGAGACATATAACTGCAGCAGAAGTTCATCATCAATGTGGTTGGCTTCCAAAAAGTCGATAAGTTTGACATACTCTCTCTTATATGAATAAATCTGAATGATTTTTTGTGCCACATCTTCACTTTTGTTTTTTGCATAGAGTCTTTTATAGACAGAGAGCAGACCGTCAATGTTATTGTCATGGCTGTAAAAGCTCACAAGACGTGTACATATCAGATCAGAACATCCGTGTATTCTTGCGTGAGACTCTAACTCGGCAATGGCCTCTTTTTTTCTATGAAGATTGACATAAAGGATAATGGCAATTTTATCAAGTATCTTTTCATTATACTCTTTCATATAAGCACCCTCGAGGTACTTCAGAGCAAAATCATAATCTTTACTTTTTGTATAAACATCACTGACTAACAAATAATCTTTTGGCTTATGTGTGTAGCGTGCCAAATCCGTAGAGACTTTTTTTGCCTCTTTTAGTCTGTTTGACTCAATTAATGCGACAACTTTTAGTCTTACAAGTTCTGCATCTTTTAACGAACCCTCACTTATATCATCTACAGTTGTAATGACATCAGAGTACTCTCTTAAAATAATCTTGTCTTGCAAATATTTGTAGAGATACTCTTTTTTTGAAGATTTTTCATAAAGATCATGAAAAAGTTTTGCAGCAGATCTATAATCTCCCACCTGCTCTGCACGCAAAGCAAAAACGATGTAGGTATCTTCTGCAGCAAAAGCTTTTTCGTTTGGTTTCACCTCTTTTTGAGAACAAGCTGAGAACAGAAGTGCACTCACTAGAATAAGAATCTTAATCATTAATAATCCCCGGACACTCTTCTTTTAACTCGTCCACGTGTGTTTTAAAGTAGTCCCAAAAAGGGAAAGTTTTACATTGGTTTGGTCGTGCCATATATATTTTACATCCATTAGATTCTCTGTCATAAAAAACGCATTCATAAGAGTCATCTATTTTATTTTCTTTTATAGAATATTTATATCCATTTTTAAAGAGATATTTTACTCCAAATTCATTAACATCCATATTTAAAAGTTCAGCTATTGTAAATATCTCAGCTTTTGTTACATAAATGTAGCCACTCTCTCCCGTACAGCATCGCCCTTGGCATGTTGCGCAGGCATCACTGTTAAAAGCGTACGGGTAACCCTCTTTTTTTATAATTGACATTTTATACTCTCTGTTTTTGCATTTGCATAAATTTTTTCTACCTCTTGCGTGAGGCTCTCTTGCTCAAAATGAATCAAAGGCGGCCAGACCTTCATCATGGATTTTGAGCCGTTTCTTGCGTGAACAAGCACCAACGATGCCGTTCTGTCAACTTTTGGATGCACAAAACGTACATCAACAACCCGCATTTTCACTCTCTCTAATGCCCCACAAACTAGCCCAAACTGTGTGGCATCATAACAAAAAATGAAATGTGAATGCGGATTTAAAAGCTGTGAGACCTTTTTAAAAAAAGCATCCATCGGCAGGGAGCTGTTGTAGCGTGCATGCGTAAGCATTGCATCTTTGCTTTTTTGAACACCCTCTGGATAAAAAGGGGGATTTGAGATGATGTAGTCATATTTTTCCACCTCACGCAGCTCTAAAAAATCCTCTTCATAAAGTTTGTACTCCAAGGCATTCGCTGCGGCATTTTTTTTTGCGTACGCTGCCAATACACTCTGTTTCTCTACCGCTTCAAGTATGACTTTTTCATTATCACGCGCTGTTAAAAGCCCGACTATGCCACACCCTGCACCCACGTCCAGCACTCTGCCTTTGGGATGAAATGCGTTTATAAAGTCGTATAAAAAGAGTGAGTCGCTGTTGTAGCAGTAGCCCGACTCCGGCTGATAAAGAATCATCAAACACCTTTTTTAGTATAATGACGCAATTATATCCTAAAGGCTTTAA